>JAHDBX010000003.1 GCA_020630145.1 Gammaproteobacteria bacterium
GCTCTCATCATCTTTAATAGTTTGTTTAATAATGGATTGTAATGCCAAGGGTTGACCTTCTAAAACAGCCATGAAGTGGCCATGTCCACAAAGCAATATACCTGTAATACGGCGGCTTTTGAAAAACTCACATTGGTGGTCCAATACCGCAGATGATGCAGGTAGTTGAGAGGTTTTACCAACGATAATCAAACTTTCTAAATATTGCTCCATAATGTGCCCCTTGTGATTATGGTGCAATTATAGAAGCAAGATTTATTGTTAACTGTTAAGAAGTGTTGCGATATGCTTATGCGTGCTAATACTGTTTGGTTTTTGATCATGCCAGATAGAAAACGCGAGGGCAGCTTGCTCAATTAGCATGCCGAGGCCGTCATAGGCATAAGCCACCTTTTGTTCTTTTGCCCAACTAACAAAGGCTGTATCTGTTTTGCTATACATTAAATCGTAGCAAATAGTGTTTTTAGTAACTAAATTGCTTGGTATATCTAAGGTTTCACCAGAAATGCTGGCTGATGTACCGTTAATCAGCATATCAAATGAGGGTGTATAGGGCATAAGAGCTTGTTGAATAGCAAAAACCTCTGCATAGCTGGAGAACTTTTTGGCTATGGCGTGAGCTTTGCTATAAGTACGGTTACTGATCGTAATTGAACTTACCCCAGCATCAAGCAGGGGTTTGATTATGCCTTGTACGGCGCCGCCTGCGCCTAATATCAGTACCGTTTTGTCTTTAAGGTTTATTTTTTTCGTTTCACTCAGGTCTTTTACTAAGCCTTGTCCGTCAGTGTTGTGTGCGGCAATGGTATTGTCTTGGTTAAAAACCAGCGTGTTGCTTGCATTGGCTAACTGTGAATAACTGTCTTTAAAACTGGCTAAGTCAAACGCCTGTAGCTTAAAAGGTACAGTCACGTTAACGCCGTGATAGCCCTTTTGTTGAAGTTGCTCAATAGTTTCTGCAAAACGCTCTTCTGGCGCTTCAATGGCTTCATAGCTTAGATCGATATCAAATTGCTGAGCAAAATGCTGATGGATTTGTGGTGATAAGCTGTGCGAAATAGGGTTGCCAATAACAGCAAATTTTAAGGGTTCAGACATCATTATTTTTGTAAGTATTCAGCTGCTTGTTTGGCGTAATAGGTCAATATGCCATTGGCACCTGCGCGTTTAAATGCGACTAATGACTCCAATATGCATTTCTTTTCATCAAGCCAACCGTTTTGAATAGCAGCTTGTAGCATGGCGTATTCGCCGCTAACCTGATAGGCATAAGTGGGCACCTGCAGCTCAGTTTTAACGCGACTAACAATATCCAAATAGGGCATGCCAGGCTTCACCATAACCATATCAGCGCCTTCTTCTAGGTCTAAGGCTACTTCGCGAATTGCTTCATCTGCATTGGCCGGGTCCATTTGATAGGTGTTTTTGTCAGCATTGCCTAAGTTAGCGGCTGAGCCAACGGCGTCACGAAAAGGGCCATAAAATGCAGAAGCGTACTTAGCTGAATAGGCTAAAATTTTAGTATTTATATAGCCTGCTGTTTCTAATGCTTCTCGGATAGCGCCGATACGACCATCCATCATGTCAGACGGTGCGACTATGTCTGCTCCTGCTTCAGCATGCGATAGCGCTTGTTTAACTAATACTTCGACAGTAGCATCGTTAACAACATATGCTTTGCTATCTATTAAACCGTCTTGTCCGTGGGTGGTAAAAGGGTCCAATGCAACATCAGTGATAACGCCAAGTTCTGGGCAGGCATCTTTAATGGCTTTTACAGCACGTTGAGCTAAACCATTTGGGTTATATGCTTCACGAGCATCTTCGCTTTTTACCGCATCAGGCGTGACGGGGAAGAGTGCCATGGCTGGAACACCTAAGGCTGAGATGATTTTTGCTTCTTCAACTAAGAGATCAATACTAAGTCTTGCTACACCTGGCATAGATGGGACCGATTCTTTGCTTTGTTTACCTTCTATAACGAAAACTGGGTAAATAAGGTCGTCTACTGATAATTGGTTTTCGCGCATTAGGCGTCTTGAGAAATCGTCGTGTCGCATACGACGCATTCTATTGGCAAGAAGCATATTGTTAGCCATAAAATAGTTATTCCAGAAAAAATGACAGTATGAATAATACACTGTTTAGCAATTAATCAGGGTATAAAGAATGGCAAATAATAGCCGATAAGGTAGATAACTCTTAATTTAATATTATATGGTTAGGTAGATGTTAGGTTCTAAGTCAAAAAGTGAGCGACGTAAGTATCAACGTATTGATATTGAATGCCCGGTTAAAATCATATTAGAAAATGGTTGTGAATATAGTGAGATCACAGAAGAAATGTCCTATGTAGGCTTTCATTTTCACTGTGATTTAGAGAAGGCGACGAATATTTCGCCTGATGGTTTAAATAATATGAGTCGTGCAAATCCAGTGTCATGTATTGTAGAGTTGCTGCCTGAAGAAAGGGACGTCATTTCTTTGCAGGCGCAAGTTGAATCCATGTCTCGTCTATCGCAAAACGAATTTAAAGTACTGATTAACTTTGAAGATGCAACCTTAAATTTGGAAGAGTATCAAAAATTTAAAGGCTTTATTGAAACATATGTATCGCACTAGTCCTGGGGTAGCCAGTTTTTAGGTGCGAGATAATAATTAACAAGCTTTGCTTCTGGGCTGTCAACTTCGGTTTTAGGCATATAGTGCCATTCGACTTTAGGTGGTAGCGACATGAGTATAGACTCTGTTCGTCCACCACTTTGCAAACCAAATAAGGTGCCGCGGTCAAACACTAAATTAAATTCAACATAGCGGCCACGACGATATAATTGAAAGTCGCGTTCGCGCTGTTTGTAAGGCATGTTTTTACGCTTTTCTAAAATCGGTAGGTAAGCATCTATATAACCCTTGCCTACAGCTTGCATAAATGCAAAACACTTTTCAAAATCCCAGCCAAATTTATCTTGCAGATTAAGGTCATCATAAAAGAGTCCGCCAATGCCTCTAGGTTCTTTGCGGTGTTTTAAATAAAAGTAATCATCGCACCATTGTTTATAGCGCGGATAGGCCTCAGCACCAAAAGGCTTGCATAAATCGTGCGCTGTTTGATGCCAGTGTTGGCAGTCTTCATCGAAGCCATAATAAGGCGTCATATCAAAGCCACCGCCAAACCACCATACAGGTTCAGCGCCTTCTTTTTCCGCAATAAAAAAACGCACATTAGCATGTGATGTAGGTGCATAAGGATTGCACGGGTGCATAACAACAGAGACTCCCATGGCCTTAAAACTGCGGCCAGCTAGCTCTGGGCGGTGTGCAGTTGCTGTTGCAGGCATGCTAGCGCCTTCTATGCTGGAGAAGTTCACGCCGCCTTTTTCTATTATCTCGCCACCTGCAAGTACTCTTGTGATACCGCCGCCACCTTCTTCTCGTTGCCATTTGTCAGTAATAAATCGAGCCTCAGATTCATGTGCTTCTATGCTGTCGCAAATACGTTGCTGCAAATTAATTAAAAATGCTTCGATGCGGGTGATGTCAATGCTCATATAAAAAATTAATTATGGTGTAAATATTTTTTAATTGTACATGTTCTACAATCATGAAAAATTGAATTTCATATAGAAAGGTTTGTTATTTGCTCATTATTTGCATATTTTGTGAGTAAGATGAGGCCTTTTCTAAGGGAGCGTTGTGGTGTTAAATAATAAATTGAGTAAAAAATTAGCGTGGTTAAGTTTTTTGTGTTTTGGACCATTGCATGCAGCTGAGGGTCTAAAGGTAAATATAGATGTTTGGGCTGATAACTGGTTTGCCTTATATGTGAATGAAGACCTTGTTAAAGAAGATTCTGTATCGATCAACACGGAACGTTCTTTTAATGCGGAATCTTTTCAAACGGTTTTGCCTTTGCCGGCTACCATTAATATGGTGGTAAAAGATTTTAAAGAAAATGATACCGGCCTCGAGTATATAGGCTCACGCAGGCAACAGATGGGCGATGGTGGCTTTATTATGCAAGTGAAGGATGCTCATAGTGGCGATATTGTTGCGGTTAGCGGTAGTCAATGGCGTTGCAAAGCCATTCATATCGCACCATTAAATAAAAGCTGCGAAAAGTCGAGCAACCCTGCTCAGGATTGCCAAGCTAATATTATTGATGAACCGGCAAATTGGAAGTCAGTTGGTTTTAATCATAAAGCATGGCCGCAAGCGATAGAGTATTCTGAGTCAGCGGTGAGTCCAAAGATGGGGTATGACCGCATCAATTGGGATTCAAGTGCTAAGTTAATTTGGACACAGGATTTAGAAACGGATAATACCTTGCTTTGCAGTTATACAATAAAAGCAGGTTAAGCTACTGACTTTGCATATGCGCCGTTGAATATAGCTTTACCGTAAACGTTTGCCGCTAACTTGGTCAAATATTTTAGAGGGTGCTAGTGCTTTGCCTACGGGGGCGTCAATAATCGTGTTCACTTTTTCAGCAAACTGTTGTTGAACATGTAGTGCAGTTTTGGCTGGGTCTTGGCCTGATATATTGGCGCTAGTTGATACTATTGCTCGCCCATATTTTTCGCATAAGCTTTTTACAGTAGGGTGTGCTGATACACGTACGGCCAATGAACTGTGGTCGCCTGTTAAGTATGTGGACACCTTGGTTTTGCAAGGCATCACCCATGTTATAGGGCCGGGCCATTGTGCTTTTATATCAGGACGTAAATCGAAATGCTTTGCGTCTATAAATTCATGGAGCTGTTCTACGCTGCTAGCAATAATGATAAGGCCTTTGCCTTTGTCGCGCTGCTTTAAGGATAAGAGTTTTTTTAGTGCGCCGTCATTACTTGGATCACAACCCAAGCCATAAACAGCTTCTGTGGGGTAGGCAATTAAGCCGCCTGTGTTGAGTGTATCTACGGCGGCTTCTATTTGTTTATCGAGGTCTTGCACTTTATCTTTAGGTGTCAGACTCGGCTTCTTCTTCGCTGTCTACAGACTCACTAAAACCACAGCCATCTTGCGGACAAACAAGTTGTGTGCCGGCACGCTTGGTTGTTTTTTCTGTGAGCATTGGCCATTCGCAATCTGGACAAGCTTTATTCTTCGGCTCATTCCAGACAGCATAAGAACAGTCTGGGTAACGTGCACAAGAATAAAATATTTTACCGCGACGAGAGCGGCGTTGTAACATTTCACCTTCTTTACAGGTTGGACAAGTCACGCCTGTTTCTTTGGGTTTTTCTATCGGTTCTATATGTTTACAGTCTGGGTAGCTGCTGCAACCAATAAATTTCCCATAGCGCCCAGCCTTAATGACAAGTTGTTGCTTGCACTCTGGACAAGGGTAGTCATCGAATGTTTCTGGTTCGCTATTCGCATCTTCATTTAAGTTGCGTGTATAGTCACAATCTGGGTATTTTGTGCAACCAATAAACCGTCCACGTTTACCGAGTTTTATTTCTAATTTTTCACCGCAAGTCGGGCAGTCTTCATCTAAGGCTTCGGTTGTCACATCTTTGCGTGAAACATTGGCTTCTGTGTCGTCAATTTTAAAAATAAACGGTTTCCAGAATTCGTGCATTAATGGAATCCATTCTTTCTCACCACGCGAAACTGCATCAAGTTCATCTTCAAGTTTGGCCGTAAATTCATAATCGACGTATTGACCAAAGTAATTGGTTAAAAACTTATTGACGATCTCGCCGACTTCCGTTGGTGTGAAACGGCGCTTGTCCATCTCAACATATTCACGCTGCTGTAATGTGGAAATAATACTGGCATAGGTTGATGGTCTGCCGATACCAAATTCTTCCAGTGACTTTACTAAGCTTGCTTCCGTAAACCGTGGTGGTGGTTCAGTAAAATGTTGGGTTGTTACAATTTCATTTAACTTAACTTTCTTACCTTCTTCTAAAGGTGGTAATAGCTTGTCTTTGTCGTCGGTATCTTTTTTGTCGTCTTGACCTTCTTGGTAAACAGCCATAAAGCCAGCATGTTTGATGCTAGAGCCATTGGCGCGGAAAACGTTTTTTGCGTTAGCTTGTAAATCGGCTGCAACGGTATCTAGTGTTGCATGGATCATTTGGCAAGCAATCGTTCGTTTCCAAATTAAGTCATACAGCTTGTTTTGGTCTGAGGTTAAATGCTTTTTAATCTCTTCAGGTATATTGTGTGCTGTTGTGGGACGAATGGCTTCATGTGCTTCTTGCGCATTTTTAGATTTAGTTTTAAATACGCGTACTTCATCGGGCACATTATCTTTGCCGTAACGATTTTCAATGAGTGTACGGATATCATCAACGGCTTCTTGTGCAAGTGACACAGAATCCGTACGCATATAGGTGATTAAACCGACAGCACCGTCACCAATATCAATACCTTCATATAGTTGTTGTGCAGTACGCATAGTGCGTGATGCAGAGAAGCCTAGTTTACGTACGGCTTCCTGTTGCAGTGTTGATGTTGTAAATGGTGGCGAAGGGTTACGTCTACGCTTTTTCTTTTCTACTTTGCTAATTAACAATTCGCCATTAGCTGCTTTCATTAATGCTTGTCTGGCGGCATGTGCTTGTTGTTCATTCGTAACGGTAAACTGTTTAACTTTTTCATTGTCGAGTAATGATAACTTGCCGGTAAAGCCTTGCTTGTCCTTTTCTACTTGAGCTTCTATGCTCCAGTATTCTTTAGGGTCAAAAGCTCTGATAGCATTTTCTCGTTCGCAAATTAAGCGCAGTGCAGGGCTTTGTACGCGACCGGCAGATAGTCCGCGACGAATTTTTTTCCACAGTAATGGTGATAAATTAAAGCCAACCAAATAATCTAAAGCGCGTCGAGCTTGCTGAGCATCAACCAAGTCTGTTGATAATGAGCGCGGGTTAGCAACAGCATCGTTAACAGCTTTTTTGGTGATCTCATTGAATACCACTCTAAAGACTTCTTTGTTTTTTAGCAGCTTCTGCTCTTCTAGCATTTCTTTTAAATGCCAGGAGATAGCCTCACCTTCGCGATCCGGATCGGTTGCGAGGTATAAATTGTCAGCTTTCTTTAATGCTTTTTTTATAGTGGCGTAATGCTTTTCATTACGTTCGATATGCTGGTAAGTCATGGCAAAATCGTTGTCAGGGTCAACAGCGCCTGTTTTCGGGATGAGGTCACGCATATGGCCATAAGAGGCCATGACATCAAAATCTTTACCTAAGTATTTTTTGATGGTTTTACACTTTGCGGGTGACTCTACGATGACAATATTTTTAGCCATTTTGGGTATCTTTTTTTGAGGTTCTAGGGTTAATTCTTCTATTAATAGTGGCAAAAAGCCTTTTTTACAATAGCATACCAATGAGAAAAACGTAAAATTGCATGTATAAGGCTTGTATTTTTATGTGCGACTATACAGACCTTGTTCGCTACGAATGAGTTCATTTAGCTCTAAAATCAATAACATAGAGGATATTTTTTCGGCTGAAAACCCTGTGCGTTGGAGTATTTGGTCTGGGGCGGTGGCTTCGTAATCGATCGCTTCAAGTAGTATTTGTTGTTCAGGATCTAGCTTGCTTGCCTCATTTCGTCGGCTTGGTGTAACTGTGTCGGTACTATGGTCTACGTTATCTATTATATAAGGTCTTAACTGTTGGCTGAGGTCTTGCAAAATATCGTCTACTGTTTCAACCAGTTTTGCACCTTGGCGAATAAGCTGATGGCAGCCTTTGCTTAGTGGGCTGTGAATAGAGCCAGGAATTGCGAAGACATCTTTGCCTTGTTCAAGTGCGTGCTTAGCGGTAATAAGTGAGCCGCTTTTGGCGGCGGCTTCTACCACTAATGTGCCCACGCTAAGGGCACTAATAATGCGGTTTCGTTTAGGGAAGTGACCGGCTAATGGACGTGTACCTAAAGTAAATTCTGAGATGATGGCACCATTGGCTACAATATTTTCAGCCAAGTCTTTATTGGACGCGGGGTAAATACGATCTAAGCCAGTGGCAACAACGGCAATCGTTTTGCCAAACTTGTTTGCTAAAGCGCCTTTATGTGCTTCTGCATCAATGCCACTTGCCAGACCGCTAGTAATGGTAATGCCGTGTTGACTTAAGCTCGCAGCAAAGTCATAAGCGATTTGTTTGCCGGCCCCGGTTGCATTACGGCTGCCTACCATTGAAATTTGTGGTTCGTGTAGCAAACGCCAATCACCTTTAACAAATAGAACAGGTGGCGCGTCATAGATATTTTTTAGGGCGTCGGGGTAGTGGTCTTGATCGGAGAATAGGATATGATTTTCAGGTGCGCCTAGCCATTCGAGCGTTTTCTCAACGGCAGCGTTTGTATCATTATTTTTAATCGCATCAATTTGCTTGGCGTTAAGTGATAGCTTTTGTAAGGTATCTCGTGAGGCCATGACGCTTTGTTCGGCGTTGCCAAAGTGCGAAAGCAGTTTTTGGTATGTGAGCGTGCCTATGCCATCACAATGTAATAAGGCCAAACGATCGTGTATATCGTTTGGCCTTATTAGTACATTATCCACAATCGTCCTTGACCTGTGTTTGTGTCGTATTAATGCTTATTGGTAAGCGTTAACAACAGAGTTAGGGTTGCGAACAGCATCATTTAAGTGAATGGTTCGTGTCGCATCGACGACTATGCCGTAGCTTACACGGTCCAATACACGGAAGACCATTAGCAAACCAATGCGCAACTCTGGTAAGTCAACTACATCGTTTTTCACTTTGGACCAGCGATCCCTTACTTTAGGAATTTTTTGATCAATTGCAAATACGTTGCCTACATCAACACCGTCACGTAGGCCCAGATTAATCACAACAATTTGGTTTTTAGCTGTATACGATATAGCGTCAACCAGCGAAATGATTTGACCGTTCATTTCATTGTCAGGGGCTTTAGGAATAAAGTTGTAATCCAAGCGGCCTTCTTCGGCCGGTAAAATACGGTCGCCGTTAAGTGTTTCACGCAAGCTGTTCGTGATAGTTAGGGTTGAAGGGTCACCCAGTTCATTTAGCTGTGCTTCACTCACTTTCAATGTTTGCATGCCTAGCAATTGCTTGGTATTTGGGTCGTAGAATTTTTTGCCAGGCCTAAAAATGTTATATCTAGACTCGTTCGCATTTTCTAAACCACGTACATAAATACGGTTACCTTGCCCTGTTACCAAGTGGTTGTCTAAGCTGCTTAGCACATACGGTGCTGCATCTAATTCTTCTTGAGAAACAATCCGAGGGTTGATTAAAAACGGTCTGATAGCATTTAATGGCACAGTTGGAATAGCGGATTTAATACTTTCACTACGTACGCGAGGCGACAACTTAAATGTTTGTAAGCCCGGTTTGGTCGTAGGTATTTGTGTGACAATATTGTCATCACCATCACGTTGTAAACGTAATTGTGGCTTACCATCGACATAGACAAGTGTAATGATGTCGCCGGGGTAAATAAGGTGAGGGTTGTCAATCTGTGGGTTGAAATACCAAATTTGTGGCCATAACCATGGATCTTCAAGGAAGAAGGTTGCGATACCCCATAAAGTGTCACCAGGTTTCACAACATAGGAGTCGGGTGTGTTGTCGCGAATGGTAATACGCTCTTCAACAATAGCAGGCGCTTCAGAAACGAGTGTGGCTACGGGTTTCTGGTTTGTAGGCGCAGTATCTAAAGGTTCATCTTCATTTATAGTAATGACTTCGGCTGGTGTGTTGTCATTATCGCCAAAATCAGTGCCTTTTTGGGAACCGCTTGACGAACAGCTTGCTAAAAAAGCTGTCATAATAAAGGATACGGTAAATGCGCGGATTATCGCCATTGAACTCCCCTGTGTGTTCCTGTTGTACGTTAGTATTGTGTAAAACCTGCTTTATTGTATGTTGTTTTTAAGAAAAATTACAGCAATATGCTATTATAATCATAGGTTTAGACCACATTTTTGTAAAACTACGCGAGAATTTGCTTTTAAAACACGATTTTTGCTTTTTTGACCCTATAAATTATGGCCCTATTAGAAATATTACATTTTCCTGACCCACGCTTACGTCGGATGTGTCAGCCCATTGATGATATTAATGATGATATTCGTGTGTTAGCGACTGATATGCTGGAAACGATGTATGAAGCACCCGGTATAGGCTTGGCTGCTGCGCAGGTAAATGTACAAAAACGTTTATTAGTGGTTGATGTATCAGAAGATAAGAATGAGCCCTTGGTATTTATTAACCCTGAAATTCTTGAAAAGAATGGTGTTGAAGTCATGCAAGAGGGCTGTTTGTCTGTACCTGGGTTTTATGAAGATGTTGAGCGTGCTGACTCCATTAAAGTTAAAGCTTTCGATCAGCATGGTAATGAATTTACTTTGGGTGCTGATGGCTTGTTGGCCGTTTGTATACAACATGAAATTGATCACTTGGATGGCAAATTATTTGTAGATTATATTTCACCATTTAAGCGTCAGCGCATTAAAACTAAGCTGGAAAAACAAAAGCGCAAAGGTTTGTTAGAACAGCCGAGTGATCGTTTACAACGCTACCGAGACCAATCCTCATCTGATCCACTCGCTGATAAAGGTTCAAACGTTTAAATACCATGAATAGTTCGCCCTTACGCGTTATCTATGCGGGTACGCCAGATTTTGCTGTGCCTGCTTTACAAAGCCTATTAGCATCTGAACATGACGTGCTTGCTGTTTATACGCAGCCAGATCGCCCTGCTGGACGCGGCAAAAAAATTCAAATGAGCCCAGTTAAACAAGCCGCATTAAGCGCTAATGTTGATGTGTTGCAGCCATTAAATTTTAAAGCTGAAGCAGATATGCTTGCGCTTGAAGCATATCAAGCAGATCTTATGGTGGTGGCAGCTTATGGCTTGATTTTGCCACAGCGTATTTTGGATGCGCCTACATTTGGTTGTTGGAATATTCATGCGTCATTGCTGCCGAGGTGGCGTGGAGCAGCGCCGATACAACGTGCAATTTTAGCGGGTGATGATGTAACGGGTGTTACCTTGATGCAAATGGCGGCTGGTTTGGATACTGGCGATATGTTGTTAAAGGCAGAAACGCCGATTAATGAATTTGATACAGCACAAAATGTACATGATAACTTGGCCGATATAGGTGCCGACTTGCTTATGCGGGGTATTGCCCAGTTGCAGCAAAATGATATTGTTGCGGAAAAGCAAAATGATGCTTTGGCTAATTATGCACATAAAATTAGTAAGCAAGATGCGCGTATCGATTGGAGCTTGTCAGCTGTAGAAATCGACCGGCATATTCGGGCATATTATGGCTGGCCAGTGGCTTTTACGGCTTTGCATGATAAACCTAATGACAATATTAGGCTTTGGTCTGCATTAGTAGATAAGGGCCAAGCGCAAGCCGGCGAAATAGGTGAAATACTGACTTGTGATAAGCAAGGTATCCTCGTGCAAACAGGTGAAGGGCAAATTAATATACAAAGTTTGCAAATGGCGGGTGCGAAACGCTTAGATGCAAAAGCCTTTGTTAATGCAAATAATTTAAGCGGTTTACGTTTTGTTTAAGCCATATCGGCATAATTTAGTTAAATTTTATCATTAAGTAAGTGACATCAATGCAGATGGCTTCTATTATGCGTAATATCAGAAAATATAGGCAAGAGCATTAATGAAAATCATCATTATAGGTGCAGACCATGTAGGTGCATCGATAGCGCGCATTCTAGAAGTAGAAGAAGGCAATGACATTACGATTGTCGATACTGAAGAGCGTAGAAAAGAACTGGATGATTTACAAAATAGTTTAAATATTAAAACGGTTGTTGGTGAGGTCTGCTACCCCAATGTACTGACCGAGGCCGGTGCGGATGATGCGGATATGTTAATTGCCTTAACCGCAGTTGATGAAATCAACATGTTAGCATGCCAAATAGCCGCAACTATTTTCCATATCCCTACAAAAATTGCGCGCATACGCGCCAATGAATATTTGGCTCATACCGAGCTTTATAATCCTATACACCTACCCATAGATGTGATTGTTAGTCCTGAACAAACAGTGACTAAGCATATTAAAAAACTCATTGAATACCCCGGCAGTTTTCAGGTTTTGGACTTTGCTAACGGCAAAGTAAAGTTAATAGCGATGGAAGTGTATGAGGGTAGCCCGCTTGACGGTCATACCTTGCGTACTTTGAAGCAGCATATTCCTAATGTTAAAGCAAAAGTCGTTGCTATTTACCGCCAAGATCGAGCAATTTTCCCCACTGGCGATACGGTTATTCAACCCGGTGATGATTTGTTTTTTCTAGCACCTAGCGGTGATATACGTGAAGTTATGAAGGAAATGCAGCCTGCGTATAAAAAAATGAAGCGTATTGTTATAGCGGGTGGTGGACATATTGGTAAGCGTTTGGCAGAGGCTTTAGAGGATAAATATCAAGTTAAGCTGATTGAGTATGATAGTAAGCGGGCGCAAAACTTATCTGAAACTTTGCATAACACTGTTGTGTTGCAAGGCGACGTTTCGGATCAGGAACTCCTACGCGAAGAGAATATTGATCGCATTGATTTATTCTGTTCTGTGACCAATAACGATGAAGCCAATATTATTTCGACCATGCTGGCAAAGCGGATGGGTGCAGGTAGAGTGATGGCGATTGTTAATAACCCTGCTTATGCTGATTTAGTGGAAGGCCGTGAAATAGATACGGTGATTTCACCTCAGCAAACGACTTTAGGTGCATTACTAACGCATATTCGCAGAGGGGATATTGAAGCGGTTTATTCATTGCGTAAAGGTGCAGCTGAAGCTTTGGAATTAACGGCGCATGGCGATAGTAAAACGTCGAAGGTGGTTGGGCAAGCTGTCGATAAACTGCCTTTGCCACCTGGCAGTACAATTGGTGCTGTGGTGCGTGGCGATGAAGTGTTTGTGCTAGAAAAAGAAGTCATTGTGCAATCGGGTGACCATGTCATTATTTTTGTTTCTGATAAAAAGTATATTTCTCAAGTAGAAGCCTTGTTTCAGGTTTCGTTTGGGTTCATTTAAGAGTTTAGCTATGCAATTTCTTACCGTTCAACGTTTGTTTGGCTTACTTTTATTATTGTTTAGCTTGTGCATGTTGGTGCCTTTGCCGGTTGTATGGATATATGGGGAAAACACAGGTAGTGCTTTTTGGTTAGCGGCTTTTGTTACATCAGCAATGGGTTTTTTATTATGGTTTCCAGCACGACATAAACGTGCAGAGTTACGTACGCGCGATGGCTTTGTACTTGTCGTCGCATTCTGGGCATTGTTTGGTGTGGTGGGAGCGCTGCCGCTATGGTTTATGCAAGCACCTTCATTAAGTTTGACAGATGCTATTTTTGAATCTATTTCAGGCCTGTCTACCACGGGTGCAACTATCATCACTGGTCTTGATGATTTGCCGCGTTCAATTTTATTTTATCGCCAGTTCTTGCAGTGGATCGGTGGTATGGGGATTGTTGTTTTAGCTGTTGCCGTCTTGCCTTTGTTGGGCGTAGGTGGTATGCAGTTGTATCGAGCTGAAACGCCGGGGCCAATGAAGGACGCGAAGTTAACACCGCGTATAGAAGATACGGCTCGAGCGCTATGGTTTATTTATGTAAGTTTAACGATTGCCTGTGCATTGTTTTATTGGGCTGCGGGTATGGAATTGTTTGATGCTGTTGGGCACAGTTTTTCAACTATTGCGATTGGTGGCTTTTCTACGCATGATGCAAGTATAGGTTTCTATGATAATGCGTGGATAGAAGCTATTGCTATTATCTTTATGTTGCTAGCGGGCATGAACTTTAGTTTGCACTTTATGGCCTTTCGTTCCGCCTCGTTAAAATCGTATAGTTATGATGAAGAGTTACGCTTTTATTTATTCGTTATTATCATCGTCGCTATAATTGTTGTGGCCTATTTGTTTTGGCATAACATTTATGACACGACTGCTGAAACGCTGCGGCATGGTCTATTTCAAACGGTATCTATTGCGACCACAACGGGCTTTGCTACAACTGACTTTAGTATGTGGCCATTCTTATTGCCGGTACTACTTATTTTTACGAGCTTTATTGGTGGTTGTTCAGGTTCGGTCGGTGGCGGTATAAAGGCGGTGCGTGTTTTGCTACTATTTAAACAGGGTTTTCGTGAGTTAAACCGTTTGGTTCACCCCCGTGCAATGATTACTGTAAAGATAGGTAGAAAGCCTTTGTCTGGCAGGGTGATAAATGCTGTCTGGGGGTTTTTCTCTGCCTATGTGGGTATATTTGTCATCGTTATGTTGCTGTTATTAGCCTTTGGTCATGATCAAGTCACGGCTTTTTCAGCGGTGGCTGCATGCTTAAATAACTTGGGTCCAGGTTTGGGTGAAGTAGCCGCTAATTATTCGAGCCTTGATGATCCTTCGAAATGGGTATTGTGTTTCGCAATGCTGCTGGGGCGTTTAGAGATTTTTACTTTATTGGTATTGTTTACGCCAGCTTTTTGGAAGGCATAATAAGTGTTAGAGCTATAAAGTAAAAAGGCCTCTTCAACTTCATGTAAAAGAGGCCTTTCGTAGTACCGTCCTGGCTGTCTTAGGTGATGATGAGCAATGTTCGAATTTATCGAATCATCCTGCTCGGTACGCCTAATTCCTTAAGGCGTTGCTTCCTTTCGCGGCATCCTTGCTTAAGTCCTTTTTCGATTGGTAGAATCTCATAAAATAAAAAGCTGAAATACTTACATAGGCGTAATAATTTGTAGGATGTTACCTACAATATGTATACAGCTTGTACACATGTTATCCACAGCGCATACTGTGGCCTATTAATCTCACCAAAACAGGCATAGAAGTGAATTGTTTGCTACAACGCGTCTTAAATGCAAGGGTCGAAGTATCGGCTAATATTGTTGGTCAAATTGAATCCGGTTTATTAGTTTTTGTTGGTATCGAACAACAAGATGACAAGCACATTGTAAAGAAAATGGCGGAGAAAATCATTGCTTATCGACTATTTGCTGACGAAAATCACAAAATGAACTTAAATGTACAAGAAGCGCAAGGTGACATCTTACTTGTTTCACAATTTACCTTAGCGGCTAATACCCGTAAGGGGATGCGACCAAGCTTTTCGACCGCAGCCAAGCCCGAGATTAGTGAGCCATTATTTATGCAACTATCTGAAATGATTACAACTTTATACAAGCCGCCGCAAATGGGCGTGTTTGGTGCGGATATGCAAGTTAGTTTGTGCAATGATGGGCCAGTGAGCTTTGTATTGAGCTTATAAATAGTGAGAAACCTTGTTATTCGCTCTCCACATTGGGATAATACGCCCTAAATTTATGATACGCATATGCGCTTTGGAGTAAAAATGTCTAACCGTAAAGCGGTTGTTAACCGTGATACATCAGAAACACAAATTCAAGTTAGTATAGATTTGGATGGTAGTGGTAAAGTTAATTTTGATACAGGTGTTCACTTCTTAGACCATATGCTCGATCAAATTGCTCGACACGGTTTGATCGATATCGATGTAAAAGCGAAAGGCGATTTACACATTGATAATCACCACACCGTTGAAGATATTGGTATTACGCTAGGACAAGCTTTTGCTAAGGCGCTTGCAGATAAACGCGGTATTCGTCGTTATGGTCATGCATATGTACCACTTGATGAAGCTTTATCACGCGTAGTTATTGATTTTTCAGGCCGCCCAGGTTTATTTTACCGAGTTGAA
The DNA here is from genome assembly GCA_020630145.1 of Gammaproteobacteria bacterium. Lineage (GTDB taxonomy): Bacteria > Pseudomonadota > Gammaproteobacteria > HTCC5015 > HTCC5015 > JAHDBX01. The sequence continues at coordinate 15,709 of JAHDBX010000003.1, forward strand.
TATACGCGCTCGATGATTGGCGATTTTGATGTCGACTTATTTGGTGAGTTTTTCCAAGGCTTTACTAACCACGCGATGGTAACTTTGCATATTGATAATATGCATGGAAAAAATTCACACCATATTGCTGAAACAATATTTAAAGCATTTGGGCGTGCTGTGCGCATGGCGATTGAGCCAGATCCGCGTATGGGTGACCAAATGCCATCGACAAAAGGCAGCTTATAAAGCCCGGTTTTTTATGCAAACAATCGCTGTTATTGATTATGGTATGGGCAACCTTCGCTCGGTTGCTAAAGCGCTAGAGTGCGTGTCCAGCGCTGATCAGAAAATTATAGTTACCCAAGATAAGGCTTTGATTCAAGGAGCTGATCGAATTGTTTTTCCTGGTCAGGGTGCCGGGCGTGCCTGTATGCAAGCTTTGCAAGAGCATGATTTGCTCGATTTGATAAAAGACGCATGCAAAAATAAGCCTGTGCTTGGTATCTGTATGGGTTTACAAGTGCTTATGGAGGCCACGGAAGAAAATGGTGGCGTTGATTGCTTGGGTTGGTTTGATGGCGACGTTAAAGCATTTGCTAATACGTTTACAAATCAAGGTTTAGCCACAAAAGACCTAAAAATCCCTCATATGGGCTGGAATCGGGTTAAACAAGCCCAGAATCACCCGCTTTGGCGCGATATTGAGGACGATAGCTACTTTTATTTCGTTCATAGTTACTATGTAAGCACCCAAAACGAACAC
>JAHDBX010000304.1 GCA_020630145.1 Gammaproteobacteria bacterium
GCTCTATACTTGATTTAGAATTTGAACATCTGCTACCCGGACATGGCGTACCGGTGATTAACAAGGCCAAAGAAAAGTATCGCCCAACCTTAGAAGGCCCCATAAAAGGTTGCCATAAATAAGGAGAAAAAAAATGAACCATTGGTTATACCCTGCAAATACTAAATACTATGATGTACTCGGCGCATTTAAACATAGCACGATCTATTGGCCGATCAACTCTTCTGTTGCCCTCAATGATATGGTTTATATTTACCTAGCCGCGCCATATAAGCAATTAGCTTTTGCTTGTGAAATTAAAAAAATTAATATTGAACAAGCATCAATAATAGATAAATTAAAACCCTATATAAAAGGTTCTGGAAACAACTCGAAGAAAGTGAAACTTTTTATGCAATTAAAAAAAATAAATAGCTTTGCTATTAATAAGGATTCGTCTTTAACATTACAGCACCTTAAAGAACACGGTTTGAATGGCATGTTAATGGGGCCACGTAAATTAGAAAACAACCCGCCATTATTCAACCATATAAAACTGAGTACCATATGAGCTATGATGTAACAAGTAATAAAATTGCCCGCCGCCAAGGCGTAGAAAAATCTACCATGATGAATAGCCCTTGCCTTCGTTACAAGGGTGAGTTTATGACGATGTTTTTTGAAAAACAGGACTGCCTGATTATTAAAGTTTCACCTGTTCGTGTACAAGAAATTATTGCTGATGGCAAAGGTATGGAATTCAATTATACTGGCAAACCCTTCAAAGAGTGGGTATTAATACCCACTGAATTTGAAGATGATTATGATATCTATATAGAAGAAAGCTTAACTTACGCCAAACAAAAGGCATAATTTACGTTTTATAAAAGAACGATTACTCGTACGCCTCTATTGGCGCACAAGTACAGATTAAATTTTTATCGCCAAAGACATTATCAACCCTACCCACTGGCACCAAATATTTATTATCGCGTAAGGACTCGCTAGGATAAGCAGCGACTTCTCGAGTTATTTGACCATTTCTCACTAATGAGTACTTGTTCAGTATGCGGCGCATTCACTAGGGGATTGTCATCTTCTGGCCAGACTTTATCCCTGACTTGATTAATTTCCTGTTTAATTTTTACCATAGCTTCTATAAAGCGGTCTAACTCATAAACTGATTCACTTTCAGTAGGCTCTATCATTAGCGTACCTGCTACCGGAAATGACATCGTTGGTGCATGAAAACCAAAATCGATTAAACGCTTAGCAATATCATCAACACTAATACCACTAGACTCATTAATAGGTCGAATATCGACTATACATTCATGCGCAACTAAGCCATTGCTACCTGTATATAAAACGGGATAATGATCAGCGAGTTTTTTTGCAATGTAGTTAGCATTTAAAATAGCGACTTCAGTTGCTTTACGCAAACCTTCTGCCCCCATCATTTTTATATACATCCAACTAATAGGCAAGATGCTCGCACTGCCCCATGGCGCTGCCGATACCATGTGACCTTGTGTTCGTTCTTTTAACGCGAAGTGATCAGGCAAAAAAGCTTTTAAATGCTCACCCACTGCAACTGGCCCTACGCCTGGACCACCTCCACCATGAGGAATACAAAAGGTTTTATGCAAATTTAGGTGCGATACATCGCCACCAAATTTACCTGGCGAACATAGCCCAACCATAGCATTGAGGTTTGCACCGTCGATATACACTTGGCCGCCATGCTGATGCACAATATCACATACTTCTGTAACCGCTGCTTCAAACACGCCATGTGTTGATGGGTAAGTAATCATAATAGCGGCCAATGCTGCGCTATGTTTTTCTGCCTTACCTTTTAAATCATCAAGGTCGATATTGCCTTGCTCATCACATTTTACTACCACCACTTGCATACCGCACATTTGCGCAGACGCTGGGTTAGTACCGTGTGCAGATGCTGGAATTAAACAAACGTTACGCTCACTATCGCCACGACTATCATGATAAGCACGTATTGCTAGTAGCCCTGCGTACTCGCCTTGCGAACCTGCATTAGGCTGCAATGAAATTGCATCGTAGCCTGTTGCTATGCACAGCATATTTTCCAACTCGGTAATCATCTCTTGATAACCAAGACTTTGATCCAGCGGTGCTAAAGGATGTATAGCACCAAACTCAGGCCAAGTAACAGGTATCATTTCTGCAGTAGCATTTAGCTTCATCGTGCAGGAGCCTAATGGAATCATTGCACGGTCTAAAGCAATATCTTTATCCGCCAATTTGCGCAAGTAACGCAACATAGATGTTTCGGAGTGATGACTATTAAATATTGGCTGCTGTAAAATTGCGCTTTGGCGATAATGCGCATCGGTCAAGCCTAGGTCACTTTTAACATTGTCACTTAAGGTCTTGCCTGTGATCACGGTATACAGACTTTTTATGTCATCAAAGCTTGTTGTTTCATCTATCGATATACCCACATGCTGTTCATCAATTAAGCGTAAGTTAATACCTTTAGCCAGCGTTGCTGCATGTACTTTAGCCGCATCAACTTTAATAGTTAATGTATCAAACCAATGCTGGTTAACAATCGTAATACCGGCGCCTTTTAAAGCCGAGGCTA
>JAHDBX010000004.1:0-14684 GCA_020630145.1 Gammaproteobacteria bacterium
CGGTAAAAGGATTGTTGGGGTCAATCACATAACGCAAACCATATGCAGAGAAACTGTCAAATAAAGTCATCGCATTAACCAAGCTTTCGCTTAGCGGCCCCCTTTCAGGTTTGTACTCATTTAATGCGCGCCGTGTAAAATCACGTAAGCTATCATCTTTAGGCGTAACAAATGAACCAATCATATTAGGGTTATTCCAAACAATGGCATTCTTGCCATAAACGGTCATGGGCTGAGTAACATTAATAGACCCTTTTTGACCATCACGGAAAAAATTCGCTCTAATTTCTATTTGAACACCTGTGTCTTCATCAATAGTAAGCATTTTATTATTAAATGTTGCATATAGCGGCACATCAATACTGCTATTAGCCGCCAGTGACTCTATGGTTTTCTTGCTTGGAAAATCCATATAGCCGTTCACGCTCAACTCAACTTCCAAATTAGCATACTCAACGCCACTTACGTTTTTTAGCTCTACAGTCCCAACGGGCTCATTTATATATTGCTTATAAGCTGCTGAAAAGACATTGTTAATACGTAAATTTTGCAGTACTAGCTGTGGAGCACCATTATCAAATGCTAAAGATGCTTTCTTTGCTGCAATGGTTTGATCCAAAGCTGTTTTATTTGCTGTTGATGCATCCAATTTAATCGCTTTTTGATAAGACTTAATTGCCTGATCATAATTACGTTGCTGCACATATAACTCACCTAAAGATACATGTGGCAACGCTGACTGTGCATTCACCACAGCGGCTTTTTCATAAGCTGCTTGCGCTTCAGGGAACAAGTTATTATCAAAATACAGCTCGCCTAAGCTTTGGTAGTTTTCAAATTTATCAGGCGCTAAAATAATAGCTTGCTGCAGAAATTCAATCGCCTCGCCCGTTTTGCCCCGCTTTCTTGCTACCTGTGCTGTTAACTCATAAGCGCCAACATTCTCTTTATCAAGCTCTATAGCTGCCTTACCCGCGTTAAGAGCCTGCACAAGCTTATTATCACCAAACAACGCACGTGTTAGCCCTAGCTGTGCATCATAGTCACTAGCGTTTAGTTTTACTGCCGTTTGCAACCAAGTTACTGCTTCACTGTAGTTTTCTTCTTTAACCAAGAACAAACCAAACTTTTTTGTAGCCAAGAACGAAGCAGGATCGGCTTCAACGGCGCTTTGTAATGCTTTCTTAGATTTGTCAGCATTGCCCATTCTCGCATGCACATCAGCCAATAAGACCCAAGCATCAACATTGGCCTTATCTGCACGAGTCGCTTTGCTGAGTGACAATATAGCCGCACCGTCCTGACCATCATTTGCAGATAACAAGCCAAGCAGGTAATTACCTGTTGATGCCGTTGTTTTATTGCCAGCTAACTTAATCGCTATATTTTTTGTTAGCTCACGATCATCGAGTAACAAAGATGTACGTGCCAAGCCCAATTGAGCAGCTGTATTATTTGCATCTAGATCAAGCGCTCGCTGGTACTTGGCTTTTGCGAGCTCATACTTGTTTAAATTAAATAAAATATCACCGCTTTTAACCCATACAACTTTGTCACTTGGATCAATAGCCGTTGTTTTGTCCAACTGAATAATGCCTTGATCAACAGCCCCAACTTGAGCATAGGCTTCTGCCAACAACAAATTACCTTCTGCATGTTTTGGCTTTTGAGCCAATAAAGCTTCTAAGCACTCGACGGCCCCAATAGAGTCGCCCATTTTAAGGCTTAAACGACCACAGTTTAACTGCGCATCCGTATCATCAGATGCCTGCATTAGCTGGTTAACTAAAAACATCGCCTCCGGGTAATCTTTGTTCTTATATAAAGCATCGATTTGAAGATTTAAGCCTTCAACTTGATAGTCAGGCAAACGAGACAGCTGACCATAAAATTGCGCTGCTGCTGAATACTTCTCTAGGCCAGAATAATTCAAGCCTAAATAACGTAAAGCATTAGCATTATCTGGATTACTTTCAACAAGCTGCTGTAAAATTTCAATACTCTGCTCATATTTTCTTTCCTTATATAATAAGTAAGCATCCTGAAAACTGTTCTTTTGAGCAAATGACTTCGGACCATCAACACCAAAGCCACTTGTTGCCACAAGCTTATAAAATTTGTCACCTTGGCCAGGTTCATGCGCTAATGTAATTGCACTATCTTGTGTTTCTACAAGGAATTTATATTCACCTGCCTCATCGGATGACGCATAAACCTTGTATTTCTGTACATAGTTCGCCGATGATTTTTGCCATGTCAGGCGTGTCTCTTCAACACCACCAATAACACTTAAATCAGTAACGGGTAGAGGCACTTGCAAATAGTTATAATCCAGCACACCTACAGCATCTTTTTTGTTTTTGCTAAAAATAGATGAGCCGCCAATATTAAAAACACTGATCAGTGTTTTATCTGATGGAGAAACGGAAATAGACTTAGCGCCATACATCGCATAGCGATTATTTTTTGATGTTGAGCCCATTTGGAATATTTTATTCTGGCCGCTATACACCATAACGGTTGCAGGATTAGCACTTGTTTTAGCTAAAATATAAAGGTTATTGTCACGATCAAACATCATATCAACGAAGTTTTCAAAATAAGCAGGAGATGGCTTATTGACCCCTAGTGCATATATTTGTTCGTCTTCATTATTTAGCACGAGTACTTTGCCTTTATTTCTATCTGCAACATAGAGGTACTCATTGCCATCAACAGCGACGGCAACAGGGTTAGGAAAGATGGGTTTATTATCTGCACCATTTGTAATGCTGCGTAAGTGCACACCATTAATTGAAAATATTTGCACACGCTTATTTTCGTATTCAGGTATATAAATTTTACGGTTTTGCAAAGCAACATCGATTGCCCCGGCTAACTCTCCATCTTTTTTGCCATACTTACCAAACAGGGTTAGTTGCTTACCACTTTTAACGTCATATACACCAACAACATTTGAACCTAAAACAACAATGTGGTCATCATTATAAGCAGCTTGCTTAGCACCTTTTACAGGCTTATCAAAAACGGTTAACTCTACATTACCATCACGAGACAAACGTTTTACTACACCCGTTTTACTATCTAAACACAAAATATCCAAGTTAAATAGTCTATAGGCATTAGTGCACGCCACATTCTGAAACTTAACATCACCAACATTGGGTAGCCATTCTCGTTTTAGCTCATCATTCAAATTTAACTGCAATTTATAGACATCAACTTTTGCATTTTTCGCATCAACAACCGCTAATTGAGAGTCATCACTGGCATTGATAGCCGTAATATTACGGTACTGGCCCGGCCCCTTACCTTGACTGCCAAAGCTATTAAAAACCTTTCCTCTAAACCAATCAAAATGAAAAATTTTGCCCGAGGTATTATCAGCTACAAATAAATTGCCCATCGCGTCAGCTGTTATAGCGCCAACCTTCACTTTGTCGACACCTAAAATTTGAGCTAATGACTTTGCATCATAGCGAGCCAGCAATTCACCTGTATAAGCATAAATTGCGATAACGGAATCTTTGCCTAATGTATAAATTCGCTCACGGTCGTCAACAGATACTTGCAGTGCAGTATTAAGGTTTGCGCTCTTAGATTGATCCTTACTATCGTCACTGACGTTTTCATTACCAATGTTATATAAAAAAGCACCATTGGGGCTAAAAACAGAAATAGTTTTTCTATTAGCTATATAAACTCTGTTATTAATAGAGACATCTAACTGCCCAGGCTTGCTTAACATACCTGCATTGGCGCCTTTTTCTCCAAAAAGGGGCGTCAACTCCTCGTTATTTAATCGGTAACGTGCAACAACATGGTTACCCGAATTAATTAACAATAGGTCATTATTCCCATCTAAAGCTAAACCCGTTAAGGTTTTTGATGTAAATGTAGCACCACTTTCTTTTGAACCAACAATTGCTTTTGCTTGAATACTGCCATCAGCAAGGTCCATGTCAATCAAATTACCACTTTTACTATCGACAGCGTAAATATGCCCACTGTCGCTTACAACTAAATCCTTAATGCTTTTAAAATTAACGGAACCTTGCTTCGCTTCAAAAGTCTTAATCAATTCAATATCAAGCGCATATGCATGCACAACAAAAAACTGTATAAAAAGGCTCGTTGCAATTTTGCAACATATCTGTGACTTGGATTTATGCATACTTAAATGACCCCTAAAACCTGATAGACTTTATCCGATATAACTAAAACAAATCTGATTATTATGTTAACTTACTTGAGTTTAGCGCAAGTTCAAGCCAATATGCACTGATTTGTGAACTGCATGACAAAAAAACACTCTATTAATACTAACGATTATAAAAATTATGCGAAATTCTGAACTTCATCAAAAAATAAACGCGACCATCAATGAAATATCGACCGTTTTGCTCGGTAAAAAAGCCCAAATTAAACTGGCTATAAGTTGCCTATCGGCAAATGGCCATCTTTTAATTGAAGACTATCCCGGTGTTGGGAAAACAACCCTTGCTGAAGCCATCTCAAAAGTACTCGGACTAGACTACAACCGCATACAATGTACCAATGACATGATGCCTAGCGACATTATTGGCGTATCGATACTAAATCAAAAAAGTAGCGAACTTATTTTTAACCAAGGTCCAATATTTTCTAACCTATTACTCGCAGATGAAATAAACCGAAGCACACCGAAAACACAAAGTGCATTACTAGAAGCCATGGAGGAAAGGCAAGTAACTACTGAAGGTAAAACACATACTTTAGAAGCACCTTTTTTCGTTATTGCAACACAAAACCCCTTAGAACAATCCGGTACATTTCCTTTGCCTGAATCACAACTAGATCGATTTTTAATGCGCATTTCACTGGGTTACCCCGACACAAAATCTGAAACCGACTTATTAAACGGAGTCGGTAGCCGCACCAAAGTTGAGCAACTTAAGCAAACACTTTCAAAACAAGACCTTATGGCAATTCAAAGCGCCATACAAACTGTCAAGGTAAACGACAAAATTGTTCAATACTTATTACAAATTTTGCAAAGTAGCCGTAATAATGGTCATTTTAAAACGGGCTTATCACCACGTGCAGGTATTGCACTTAAACAGGCTGCTCAAGCTTGGGCGTTTATGGAAGCAAGAGACTATGTCGTACCACAAGATATTATTGCTGTTGTTGAAGCTGTATGTTGCCACCGCTTAGTGAGTAATGACTTTAGCTTTGTCAGCGGAGATTACTTACAAGACAATTTAATTAAACAAATTTCTATTGATTAAATATGTCAATTAATCCTGTTAAACCTATAAAAACATTGTTTCAAAAGCGTTTTGACAAGTGGATAGACAAACGTATCCCCTTACAGACTGAGCAATTAAAATTAAGTAGGAAGTCTATTTATATTTTACCCACAAAATTTGGGTTTTTATTCGGTTTAATTTTAGTTGCCATGCTCGTAGGCTCCATTAATTATGAAATTAATATGGGTTTTTTGCTTACCTTTTTATTCAGTGCCATTTTTTTTATTGGCATGCTACAAAGCTATAAAAATTTCAACACAGTCACTTTAGCACCTCAACCTATTAAACCCGTGTTCGCTAGCGAAAACGTCACCGTTAACTTCCTATCCTTATCAAAACATATTACGTTTAATACAGCTATACAAATAGAAAAACAGCAGGCATACCATAATTTAAATGAGAAGTCGCTTGTACCAATAACAATTAAAGGTTACAAACGCGGCATCTACAGAATCAATAAAATTAAGTTATTTAGTATTTATCCTATGGGGCATTTCTATGTGTGGTCTTGGTTTAAAACCGATTTAGAAATCATTGTGTACCCACAACCTAAAGCTATCAGCAATACTGAGCAAATTAGCAAAACCAATAAAGTGGGTGAAAATAGCTCACAACGAAAAGGTAGCGATGAGTTATATAGTTATAAACACTATCAAGCCGGCGACCCAATTCAACGCATCGCATGGAAAAAGACTGCTCAGACCGGGAAATTACATAGCAAAGAGATGTCTAAACTCATTAGTGATGATTATTATATTGATTGGCATCAATTTTCTCATTTAGCTACCGAAGAACGTTTATCACTAATGTGCCATTTAGTATTAGATGCACATAATAGAAATGAAATGTACGGTTTAATACTACCCGACGTTGAGATAAACCCTGAACACAGCGAACAACATAAACATGCATGCTTAAAAGAGCTTGCTTCATTTGGTGACTATGAAGACTAAGGTTATTAATACACACGCGTTTTATTACCTATTCGCCTCATTGGTGTTTGTTTGCTTGCCACACCTTAACCACCTACCTTTATGGTCTTTAGCATTTATAGGCACAACTATTGTCATTAAATTGCGTGCTATTTATATAGAAAAGCTGACTATCCCAAAATGGATAGTAGTACTCATGACCATTGGTGCAGTTAGCGGCATTTTACTCGAATACTCGCAATTGTTTGGCCGCAATGCGGGCATTACTTTATTAGTGGTCATGTTATTTTTAAAGTTACTTGAAACGCAAACGTATCGTGACGGCATGCTATTAGCATGCATGATGTGTTTTTTAGTCATCACCAACTTTTTGTTTGAGCAGCGCATATTGATGGCAGCCTATCTATTTATTGGTGTAATAGCTATTACGCATTCATTTATTAAACTTAATGAATTACCAAACACAAACACGAAAAAACTTGAGTGGCCCGTTTACGCCACTAAAATCACCCTCTTCGCATTACCTGTAATGGTCATATTTTTTATTGTTTTCCCACGTATACCCGGCCCTTTATGGAAATTACCAATAGACCATAAAGCAGCAAGATCTGGCCTTAGCGAAACCATGAGATTTGGCAGTATTGGCTACCTCGCTCTATCCAATGAACCGGCTTTCAGAGTTGAATTTAAAGGCGAAAGACCTAAACAAAACGAGCTATATTGGCGCGGCATTATTATGGAAGAGTTTGACGGCGATATCTGGTCTGAAAATAAAGCGAATGTACCCGCACCCAACTACATAACAAGCGGCCCTAGCTACGAATACACTATAACTTTAGAACCACATAATAAAAAATGGCTATTTGCATTAGACTTGCCTACCAACACATCAACATTAGCAGGTAGTCAATTCAACCATCGCTACCAGTTAACCAATACGGAAGATATCGAGAAGCTAAAACGCTATTCACTGACATCACAAACGAATTATATTATTGATAGAGAGTTAAGTGATGTTAGCCGAATAAGAAACACGCGTATACCTATAAACAGCAACCCTCGCGCCGTGGCCTTTGCTAAAGAGCTACGCAGCACATCTAAAAATGATCTAGAGATCATTCAGAAAGTGCTCACTCACTTTAGGCAAGAAGAATTTTATTATTCTTTACGTCCGCCTCAACTAGTTGGTGACAAGATAGACGAGTTCCTATTTTCATCTCGCAAAGGTTTCTGCGAACATTACGCTGGCAGCTTTGTCTTCTTAATGCGTGCGGCAGGCATACCAGCCAGAGTTGTAGCAGGCTATCAAGGCGGCGAACAAAATGCCTTGTCTGATTATATGATAGTAAAACAAGCCGACGCACACGCTTGGGCTGAAGTCTGGCTTCCCAGCGTTGGCTGGCGCAGAGTTGACCCGACTGCCATTATTTCACCGAGCCGCATTGAAGGCAATGTAGATGAAGCATTAGACAATTCGGAAAACCCTCGCTTTACGCTCGCATACAACAACCCTGCTTTAAAAAGCATGCGACTATTAATCGACTCTATGAATCATAACTGGAATCAGTGGGTAATTTCTTATGATCGCAAGAAACAAGACCAATTGTTTAAAAAAATAGGTTTAAAATATAATGCATCTAATGCTGTCACTGCATTAACCATATTTATATCATTACTTTTTTTAATATTTTATTATTTTACAGTCAATAAAAAAGATAAAAAAAATATTTCTGAAAAGCACCAAAAGCTCTACGAGAAATTTACCCTATTATTCGCCAACCAGGCCATTGTTAAAGTTGAACATGAAAATGCCATACAATTTAGTGCGCGCGCATCTGAAAAATTTCCTTATTTGAAAAACCAAATAGCTACGATTACCGAGCAATACAATATGCTTGAGTATGCAAATAAAGACCAACATAAACTGCTCGACAAACTTAAAAATAACATTGATAAGCTTGAAACAGTCCTAGAAAAAAAATAGCCTTAAGCCGCTATTAAAACTTCATCAGGTGCATTAGCTTGCCTGTTTATCAGCAATACTATTTAATATAACGCCTATTAAAAACGCGGTTGTTTTCACAACTTGTATAACTTGTTGCTGCCGCGCAGGACTTCTACACTCCTCAATCAGTTTCGCCCTTATTCTTTGACTATTACATCCAACACGTTTATGTGCATTGGACGGTAGTTTAATTTGATACTTACTGTCACATAGCGATATTTTCAAAGCGGGTAACAGGTTAAGGAAAAAACCATATGACTCAGATAAAGCGTAGCGATACGCTAATTTATTTACAACATCATCAGTTAATACAGAATGTAAATAGCCACACAAAGCTAACATTGCTGGTGACGGCTCACTGAGTAAAGCAGAACGACCAGGCGGCAAACCTAAATGTAATAAGGTTCGATCCGTATCGTTTTTAACGGTCAGCCCATTATCATATTTCTGTGCTTGCTCAAAAAGCATAAAATGATAAGCATCAGACAGCAACTCATCATACATTACTTGTTTAATACTACCTGAATCTAATGATGCACAAAAAGAACCCTGCTTAATCTTGCTCCATGCGATTAAAATTTCGTGGTCCATCTGTTTAATAAAAGCATACATACGAATACCTCCTTGCATCGCACAATGTATCTATTAATTATAGACGCTTATATCAGTAAAACACTGTTATTTAAATGGCTCTAATTTAGCTGGCGACCGCAATACATGGCCTTGTTTTAAAAGGTAATACAGCCATTTATGTAAAAAACGATTCAAGCGATAACGCTCTTTCACCCCGACTCTCGATTGAGAAAGCTTGACCCTTTTCCCCTGTAAAGCTGCGCTAAGTACCTCTACGCTGCGCGCATCATGGTAAATACGAACAATAAAATCGGGTTTACTCAGTATTTTATTCGCTGCTTTAAAATGATGAGTTAAAAGAATAGTTGTCGTAAACTTTTCACGCTCTATCACCTCCATATGCAAATCAACACTATTGCGCCTAACCGATACGGCTTTACCTTCAATTTTATGGATATGAGGGATTAATTTACGTAATAAGAGGTAATTTTGCTCATAGAAGTCCATTAAACGAACAAAGCGCTTTTGCGTTAAACCAGTTTTGGGGCGCCTTATTTGCACGAGTTTCTCCGTAGATACGACTTCTTATATGATTTTAACATAGGCTAAGTAGGAGTTTTTTCACGTTAAAACTTGATATATTCCCAAATATAGTGATAATGCTGCCTCCGAAACGATAAGAGCGATAAATGGCTAAAGAAGATGTAATCGAAATGAATGGTATTGTGGTAGACACTCTACCTAACACTATGTTCCGTGTTGAGCTAGAAAACGGCCACACCGTAACCACCCACATTTCAGGCAAAATGCGTAAAAACTACATTCGCATTTTACGTGGTGACACTGTTACTGTTGAAATGACACCTTATGACCTTACTAAAGGTCGTATCACTTACCGTAGCAAATAATCACCACTCTTTAGCAGTTAATGCGTATTCGAAGTTGATTTTTTCTTATGCGCTTGACGCGGCACTGACACAACAGTTAATTCGCCAGCATCAGCATCAATATTAACTTCGCCACCTGTACTCAAATCACCAAATAAGAGTTCATTCGCAAGGGGTTTTTTAATGTGCTCTTCAATAACTCGAGCCATTGGCCTAGCACCCATGTCTGCATCATAGCCTTTTTCAGACAACCAGTTTCTAGCTGCTTCGGTCACTTTCAAAGAAACATGATGCGCTTCTAACTGGTGTTCTAATTCAATAATAAACTTATCTACTACTGAACTAATAACCTTAGTCGACAATGGCGCAAATTGCACCACACCATCTAAACGATTACGGAACTCAGGCGTAAACAATTTACGTACAGCTTCCATACCATCTGTACTATGATCCTGTTCAGTAAAACCTACGCTACGCCTAGCCGTTAGCTGAGCACCAGCATTACTGGTCATAATCAATATTACATGCCTAAAATCAGCCTGGCGACCATTGTTATCCGTTAAACGCCCACTATCCATAACTTGCAACAGCAAATTAAAAACATCGGGGTGCGCTTTTTCAATTTCATCAAGCAGTACTACCGCATGTGGGTTTTTTGTGACAGCCTCAGTTAACAAACCACCTTGGTCAAAACCAACATAGCCCGGAGGCGCACCAATTAAACGCGATACAGTATGACGTTCCATATACTCTGACATATCAAAGCGTACCAACTCTACGCCCATTATAGTCGCTAACTGCTTCGTAACTTCTGTTTTACCCACACCTGTTGGGCCAGTAAATAAGAACGAACCAATCGGCTTTTCACCTTCTCGCAAGCCTGAACGTGCCAACTTAATTGCCGTTGCTAATTGCTCAATAGCCTTATCTTGACCGTAAACAACCATTTTTAGATTGTCTTCTAACTTACGTAATTGTTCTTTATCAGAACTATTCACATTTTTACTGGGTACACGTGCAATAGAAGCCACAATATTTTCAATATCCGTAACGCTGATCGAGCGTGCTTTTTTCTCAACACCCTCTTCTACTTTGCCGCGTTTAATACGTGCTTTTGCACCAGCCTCATCAATAACGTCAATAGCTTTATCAGGCAAGAAACGATCATTAATATATTTAGCCGACAACTCTGCGGCACTTCGTAAAGCCGCAGGGCTATACTTCACATCATGATGTTCTTCAAAGCGTGACTTCAAACCTTTAAGTATATCGACTGTTTCATCAATTGATGGCTCAGGCACATCTACTTTTTGAAAACGCCGTGATAAAGCATGATCCTTATCAAAAATACCTCGATACTCTTGATAGGTTGTTGAACCAATACATTTTAGTTCGCCATTCGCTAGCATTGGCTTAATTAAATTTGAAGCGTCCATAACACCACCTGATGCTGCCCCAGCACCGATAATGGTATGAATTTCATCTATAAACAAAATACCTTGTGGTTCTTTCTCAAGCTGCTTAAGCAAAGACTTCAAACGTTTTTCAAAGTCACCTCTGTACTTAGTACCAGCAACTAAAGCGCCCATATCAAGAGAATAAACAACCGCATCTGACAAAATTTCTGGCACATTGCCATCGACAATACGACTAGCTAAACCTTCAGCTATAGCTGTTTTACCTACACCGGCTTCCCCAACAAATAAAGGGTTATTCTTACGGCGACGACATAAAATCTGTACACAACGTTCAAGTTCTTTTGCACGACCAACTAAAGGATCTATCCGGCCTTCTTCAGCTCGAGCATTTAAATTAACAGCAAAACTTGTTAGCGGGTTGCTATCCGTTTCATAGCCACCTTCTTCACCCTCTTCATGGTGCTGTTCGCCACCATCCATTTCATCATCTAAGCGCATAATGCCATGCGACACATAGTTCACTACATCAAGGCGGGTTACATCTTCTTGGCTTAACAAATAAACTGCATGTGATTCTTGCTCACCAAAAATAGCAACCAGCACATTGGCACCGGTTACTTCGTTTTTATTCGATGACTGGACATGAAAAACTGCGCGCTGCAATACGCGCTGAAAACCTAAGGTAGGCTGCGTCTCGCGATGATCATCTTCAGCTAATTGCGCGACATGCTCATCAAGGTGAGCCTCTAACTCTAAACGAATACGTGCTATATCAGCACCAACAGCCGATAACACTTGCGCAGCTTGCGTATTTTCGAGCAAAGCCCATAATAAATGTTCAACCGTCATAAACTCATGGTTAAACTCGCGTGCCAATTGAAAAGCGTCATTCAGCGTGTTTTCTAACTCTTTGCTTAGCATAAGCACTCCTTATTACCGTTATTCATCACCGTCTTCCTCCATAATGCAGAGCAATGGGTGCTGATTTTGACGGGAATAGTCATTGACCTGTGCCACTTTAGTTTCAGCAATATCTCGAGTATATACGCCACAAACTGCTTTGCCCTTTGTATGAACATTAAGCATAATCTGTGTTGCTTTCTCACGCTCCAAACCAAAAAATATTTGCAGCACATCAACAACAAACTCCATAGGAGTATAATCGTCATTCATGATCAGAACTTTATATAAAGGGGGCTTTTTTAATTTTGGCTTATCAAGCTCTGGCGCTAAATTGCCATCATCATTATTTTCGTCAATTTTTTTCGTCATAATTAAATTTCAAATACATCAAAACTATTTATAAAGGCTAAAGCTGTTTTTTCAAGTTTATAAAAACTAATCACTTGCTTTTGACTAAGCACTTACCTTACTACATTAACAGGTTTTCACACTTCATTTACAAAATTAATGCTTTTTATGCAAAGCATTAGAATATACAATACAATACTTAATATCATTCAGCTAACGGCAATACACATATGAGCAATAAACAAAATAGACTTAAGCAACTACGTGCTTTTATTCATGTTGCTCAAACCGGTAGCATTTCAAAAGCCGCAGATAAGCTCTTTCTAAGTCAACCTTCTATTTCCTTACAAATCAAAGCTTTAGAAGCAGAAGTTGACACAGTACTTTTTGAACGTCGCGGACCAAAAATCAAAATTACACCCGCTGGTAAAATATTATATGACATTAGCCTGCCTCTAATAGAAGGCATGGATTCACTCAATGAGACCTTTTCTGCGCAAATGGGTCAAATTGATACCGGCACCTTATCTATTGCGGCCGGTGAATCAACAATACTGTACATTCTGCCTAAATTCGTTGCCGAATTTAATAAGCTCTACCCTAATATTAGCCTACGTTTGCGTAACGTAACAGGACGAGACGGCATGAGTATGCTAAGAGCCGACGAAGCGGACTTTGCGGTGGGTTCGATGATCGAACGAGTTGAAGATATGGCCTATTTCCCTATATTTAACTTTGACCCCGTACTCATAACACCGAAAGATCACCCTCTTAGCGGCAAAACAAAGCTCAGCTTACAAGATATTAGCCCCTATGGATTAATTCTTCCTCCACGACATTTAAGTACATGGCGAATGGTTAAAATGGCTTTTGAGCAGCGTAATATCCCATACAAAGTTACCTTAGAGGCCGGTGGCTGGGAAGTGATAAAAAAATATGTCAGTATGGGCCTAGGCATATCTATTGTTACTGATATTTGCTTGCATGGCGATGAAAACATTAATGTTATACCCTTAGGTGATTACTTCCCCAAACGTTCATATGGTGTTGTTATTCGTAAAGGCAAACATATATCACCACAAGCTCGTAGCTTTTTCGAGTTAATGCATGAAGATTTACCTAACTTTTTAAACAAAGACATACATAAGAGCATTAAAGTATAAAATGAGTAATTTTCAACCCCATCTTACGGTTGCAACAGTTATAAAGAAAGACGACCTTTTTCTAATGGTCGAAGAATACTCTGGTGGCAAACGTGTGATTAACCAACCCGCTGGCCACGTTGAAAACAATGAAACACTTATTGAAGCAGCCATGCGTGAAACATTAGAAGAAACAGGCTGGCACTGTGAAATTAAAAACTTAATTAATATTACAAGATGGGTCAATCCGCGTTCAGATGAAACACATTTTCGCTTTACATTTAGTGCTGAAGCATTAGAACAAAATACTGAGCAACCTCTAGATGAAAACATTATTCAAGCTTTATGGCTAAGCTATGACGAAATTTCTTCACGCGTTAACAGCCATCGTAGCCCATCTGTTATGAACGGTATTAATGAGTATTTAGCAGGCAAATGCTACCCACTCAATATGATCGTTGACTTTTAATGGCCACCAAACCGTTTGTTATTGTTGGTATGTCGGGTGGCGTTGATTCATCCGTCACTGCACTGCGTCTCTTAGAACAGGGTTACCGTGTTGAAGGCCTGTTTATGAAAAACTGGGAAGAGACCGATGATGTTGCCTACTGCACAGCACAAGAAGATATGGAAGATGCTATTGATGTCTGTGAAACACTTGATATCCCCTTACATCAAGTAAATTTTTCCAAGCAATATTGGGATCGCGTATTCAGTTATTTTCTAGACGAATATCGCGCAGGCCGTACACCTAACCCAGATGTGATGTGCAATAAAGAAATAAAATTCAGTGCATTTTTAAACTACGCCTTAAAACTTGGGGCGGATAAAATCGCTACGGGGCATTACTGCCGCCTAGGATCAAATGGCAACAAAGTACAGTTGCTAAAAGGTTTGGATAATAATAAAGATCAAAGTTATTTCTTGCACCGCCTAGGCCAACACGAATTAAAAAATAGCCTATTTCCTATTGGTGAGATGGAAAAAAGTGAAGTTCGCGCTATAGCAACAGAAGCGGGCTTTGTTAATCATGAAAAAAAAGACAGCACAGGAATATGCTTTATAGGCGAACGCCGCTTTAGAGATTTCTTATCTAAATTCTTACCCGCCCAAAAAGGCCCTATTAAAAATTTAGACGGTGAAACCATAGGAGAGCACACCGGCAGTATGTATTACACTGTTGGT
>JAHDBX010000004.1:14694-16372 GCA_020630145.1 Gammaproteobacteria bacterium
CCTAGGCATAGGCGGCATTGCCAACGCCGATGAAGCACCATGGTTTGTAAGCAAAACAGATGTAACCACAAATACCGTTTACGCCGTACAAGGGCATGACCACCCTGCTTTGCATAAACCTGCACTACTTGCCACTGATTTACACTGGGTAGCAGAAGAAGCGATTACACTACCCTTATCATGCACAGCTAAAATTCGCTACAGACAAGATGACCAGCCTTGTACAATCAAGGCATACAGCGATACAGAGTATTTGATAGAATTTAGCGAAGAGCAACGCGCAATTACCAGCGGACAATCCATCGTGTTTTATCAAAACGATAATTGTCTTGGCGGCGCCACCATAAAAACAGCAATTGAATCATTATGAGCAGCCCAATTATAGTCAAGCGTACCATCGCCATTAGTGCAATCTATGAAGTTGCACTGAACATTAAAGATATTGCTTGGAACGGTTCCAACCAACTTACATCTGTTGATGCATTATTATCCCCTATTCTTCGCAAAGAAGATCAAGATGAAAATCCAATCAACATATATGGCAATAAAGATAATATTGAAAATGGTATAAACTGCTTTAAAGAAAGTTTACAAAGCAGCCAAAAAGTCGATCGCGAAGTGAATCGCTATGTGTATTCATTAATTTACCTAGCCAACAAATTAAACAGCAATACCAATATGCTGACATACATTAACCGTGAGCTGGATCATATTCGCGACTTAACAGGCTACGAACAAAGCACATCTGAAAATGACAATTTTTACGCTATCGATGACGAACACATCATCCGCCAACTTGCTACTATCTACCAAAATAGTATCAGCAAATTAGGGCCTCGCATTCTGATAAGTGGTAAATCTGACTTCCTGGCACAAGAAGAAACTGCACAAACTATACGTGCTTTACTACTAAGTGGCATACGTTCAGCTATACTTTGGCATAGGAATGGTGGCTCTCGATTGCAACTATTATTCAATCGTAATGCCTATATCAATAGCTCCGTAGATTTACTGACAAATAATAATTAGCGTTCGAGGTAAAAAACATGTCAGAAGCCAATAATCATGTTGTATTCAAAGGCCAACTAGCCGCCGATGTAGCAGAAGATATTGCCAAACAAAAACTAGCCGCTTTATTTAAAATTAATGTTGCTCAAGCTGAGGCAATGTTGAGTGGCAAACCCGTCTTCATCAAAAAGAACGTTGATTTGCCAACTGCACAAAAGTACCAAGCAGCCATGCAAAAGGCTGGAGCTATAGCCGAAATTGTTTCATCAACAGCAGCCCCAGTAAAAGAAGTCAAAGAAGCTGCCGCACAAAATACAAGCAATACAGCTAAAACCGCCGCCAGTACAGCAGCATCTTCCTCTGTTGCTTTGCCCGGTAATAACGCCACCACAGATATCCCCGAGACTCAAGCACCACAAACGAGTGTTGCGCTTAACGCCCAAGTCGATACTAGCGCAATAAGCATGGCTGAAACCGGCTCAATACTACAAAATACTGCTCAAGAAGTAGCCGAACCAGAACTCAACCTCGATGGATTAAGCTTAGCAGCGGCTGGAGAAGGTGAATTAAGTCAAGAAAATGACATTCCGGCAGTAAAAATTGATACAAGCGGCCTCAGTTTAGAGTAAAATCTCACCTTAGCGAATTTTTGCTATAATAATCAACCAGT
>JAHDBX010000305.1:0-1326 GCA_020630145.1 Gammaproteobacteria bacterium
CACAAATACTGACTATCTCTGATATAGCAAAAGCCACCCAATTATCAATACATACTTTACGGTACTACGAAAAAATTGGCCTATTAGGAAAAATAGCACGCAACAATGCTGGACATAGACACTATAGGGAAAAAGACCTTGAATGGTTAACATGGATTCAACGCTTAAAGTCAACGGGCATGAGTTTAGAAAAAATAAAGCAATTTGCCGAGCTTCGGAAGAAAGGCGAAAAAAGTTTTCCGGCCAGACAAAAAATGCTTATTGAACATGCTGCCCTACTCAAAGATAACATTTCACACTTACAACAAGAGCTCAGCATTGTTGAATATAAAATTCAGGCCTATTCAAAACCACCTAAGCAGACCTTGACCTAGAGCACACTCTAGCTTGTAGCATTACGCTTTAACAACAGTATAGGTACACTATGTTTAAGCAAGGTTATTACGTTACAGCAGAACTACAAGTCAAAACCGGAAAAAAAGCAGCCGACGCTCGTATAGCATTAAAACAATTATGCGAACAAACAGAAGCAAAAGAGCCGGGATGCTCATTATTTCGTGCGCACTATTTCCCAGATCAAGAAAATAAATTTTTACTTTGGGAACGCTTTGAAAATAAGGCGGCATTTGATCAGCACTTTATTGAGCAGCACACGCTTGACTATTTAGCTTTAGGTTTAACTGAGGTGGTTCAATTTTTTCAAACTGATATAGTATAGAGCGACCAACGAATACAAATACCCCATGAAAAAGATAAAACTCTTAGCGCTATCAGGCAGTTTACGCACAGCATCATATAATACCGCTGCCTTGCAGGCATTGAGTAAACTGTCTCCCTTGCATATTGATGTAAAGGTCTACAGAGATATGGCTACGTTACCGTTATTTAACCCTGATAATGAAGGCAAAGTCGATAGCGTTAAAGATTTAAAAATGCAATTAGCGGCCTCGCAAGGCTTAATTATTGCTAGCCCAGAGTATGCGCACGGTATCACAGGCGTATTAAAGAACACGCTGGATTGGCTAGTCAGTGGTGAAGAGTTTGTGGGTATACCTATTATGCTTCTCAACACATCACCACGAGCCACACATGCCCAAACTGCTCTGCGTGAAGTACTGACAACAATGTCTGGCAATATTGTTGAAAAAGCTAGCATTGCTGTACCTCTACTAGGCAGTGAATTCAAAACAGACGATATAGTACAGCAAGGGGAAATGAGTAGCTTGTTAGCCCATGCATTAGAAAATTTTTATACTGCAATTAATGCTGCATGAATGTTAATGAAGTAAAAAACTTTTGTATGAATTTACCCGGCGTAAACGTAAA
>JAHDBX010000305.1:1336-2533 GCA_020630145.1 Gammaproteobacteria bacterium
GAGCCAGCCAATATCATGGTGTTTAAAGTACACCATAAAAAGTTTGCATACTTTAAAACGAGTCAACCCGAGCAATGGCGCTTTAGTATTCGTGTAACACCGGATCGTTTTCTTGAACTGACTGACCAAGATGGCATTAACTTTGCGCGCTATATGCACCGTTTTTATTGGATTAGCATAGTAAAAGTTGAACACTTCGATGAAAGTTACCTACAAGAGCTTATCTATTGGTCTTACCAAAAAGCGGTGAGTGGCTTATCTAAAAAGTTGCAAAAAGAACTAGCGACGGCTAATCATGAGTTTAATCATTAATTAAATGAACCAAGCTCCTCAAATATAAACAAACGTTTATCACAGAATATAGGCCAGTATATGATTCACCCTAAATACCAGAGATTCGTATTCGCATTTTTTATGGCCTTGCTAATGTCATGCTTTATGTCATTGGTTATCAGCATATTTAATGTTGGCTTAGTTAGCAATATTGTGACTATTTGGCTCAAAGCTTGGGCATTTGCGTTTGTAGTTGCTTTTCCAACAGTGATTTTTGTCGCACCACTCGTCAATAAGCTTGTTAATAAAGTTATCGACAAATAAAGCGAGCATGCTGGTTTCACAACCAGCAGTAATATCTATCTGGCAAATAATTATAAGTAATAGCAAAGCCTCTGCTAGAATTCGCTTCGTTCCTTATATGGCAAATTGTTCTAAAAAGCTTGTTTTTTAATAATTAATCGTTATTTAGAGACTATTAGACGGCCTGAAAGACCGATATGGATACCTTTAATATATAATACGCACATGACTGAAATTGCCCTTATTCTTATCAGCACTGTTTTTGTAAACAACTTCGTATTAGTGAAGTTTCTTGGTTTATGCCCATTTATGGGCGTATCACGCAAGCTAGAGACCGCTATCGGCATGTCTATGGCCACGACATTTGTGCTGACGCTATCGTCTATTTGCAGCTATATTGCCTACACTTACTTGCTAGAACCACTTAAGTTGGAATACCTGCAAACCCTTACTTTTATCTTGATGATTGCCGTTGTTGTGCAATTTACCGAAATGGTTGTGCATAAAACCAGCCCCTTGTTATATAACGTGCTGGGTATATTTTTACCTTTAATTACCACTAACTGCGCAGTACTCGGCGTAGCATTACTGAATATTAATGAGCAAAATAACTTTATTGAG
>JAHDBX010000005.1:0-6512 GCA_020630145.1 Gammaproteobacteria bacterium
ACACCCTGAATGGGTAATGGGTGAGCCTGAACAAATGCTGGGCCGTCAGCAGTTAGTGCTGAACATGGCTTTACCTGAAGTCAGGTCATATTTATTCACGGCAATGTCTGCCTTGTTATCTACTTATGATATTGACTATATTAAATGGGATCATAATCGTGTATTGCCTTATGCCGATGCTGATCAAGCTAAAAGTAATTATGCTTTGATTGACCAACTGCGTGATGCTTTTCCTCATGTAGAAATTGAATCATGTGCTTCAGGTGGCGGCCGTATTGATTTTGGTATTTTAGAGCGTACACATCGAGTCTGGCTGTCTGATAGTAATGATGCTTTAGAGCGTTTGCGTATGCAGCATGATGCCGCTTTGTTTTTGCCACCTGAAGTAGTGGGTAGTCATGTTGGTCCGCGTGTTTGCCATACCTCTGGACGTGTATTACCAATGGCATTTCGTGCTTGGGTCGAGGCACAAAGACATATGGGTTTTGAAATGGACCCACGCGAATTAGATGAAGAAGAATTAGCAATATTAAAAGATGTAACGCAATGGTGGAAACAAAATAGAGATTGGTTGTTTGCGGGTAAACTATTTCGTTTAGAAACCTATGATCCAGCTGTTATAGCGGAACAGCACATTAGCGCAGGTGGCGAACGTTTTGTGGTGTTTTCGGCGCAGTGTGAGCCATCAGTACAAGTGTTACCTAAGCCATTATTGTTAGCAGGCTTAGACCCAAGTAGTTATTATGAAGTGAGTTTGCGTGATAAGGATAAGTTAAGTGGTATACCTAGTCGTGGTAAGCCTATATTAAAAGAGGGTAGTGTTCAGTTAAGTGGACGCGTATTAATGTCGCATGGTCTACAGTTACCCGTGAGTTTTCCTGCACATATGTATGTGTTGGAAGGTAAGAAAATTAGTCATAAAAAATAGTATAACGAGATAGATATGAGTCAATCTGACAAACCCGATAATAAAGATAAGCTTGCTAAGCGGCGCTCGCAGCAATGGTATGGTAAGCAAGACAAAGATGGTTTTATTCATCGCAGCTGGATGAAGAATCAAGGTTTTCCAGATCATGTATTTGATGGCAGGCCAATCATTGGTATTTGTAATACGTGGTCAGAGTTAACGCCATGCAACTCAGGTTTACGTGATTTAGCAGAAAGTGTTAAACGCGGTGTGTGGGAAGCGGGTGGCTTGCCCGTTGAGTTTCCGGTTATGTCTTTAGGTGAAACACAAATGAAACCTACGGCAATGCTGTTTCGTAATTTATTGGCGATGGATGTTGAAGAAAGCATTCGTGCATACGGGATTGATGGGGTGGTATTGTTAGGTGGTTGCGACAAAACCACGCCGGGGCAATTAATGGGTGCAGCGAGTGTTGATTTGCCAACAATCGTTGTGTCGTCTGGGCCTATGTTAAACGGTAAGTTTAAAGGTAAAGATATTGGTTCTGGTACGGATGTGTGGAAGTTTAGTGAAGAAGTACGCGCAGGTAAAATGACAATGAATGATTTTGTTGCGGCTGAAGCTGGCATGAGTCGTTCGGTGGGTGTGTGTATGACAATGGGTACGGCGTCGACAATGGCGAGTCTAGTGGAGGCAATGGGCTTAAGTTTGCCGATGAACGCAGCACTGCCCGCTGTGGATGCACGACGTAAAAGTTTGGCACAGTTAACCGGGCAGCGTATTGTATCGATGGTTGAAGAAGACCTTAAGTTATCAAAAATATTAACGAAGGCAAGTTTTGAAAATGCCATTATTGCGAATGCTGCGGTGGGTGGTTCAACCAATGCAGTTGTACACTTGCTGGCTTTGGCGGGCAGGGCTGAAATTGATTTACAACTCAATGACTTTGAATTAGGTAATGAAATTCCCCTCTTAGTAAATTGTATGCCTTCAGGTAAATATTTAATGGAAGATTTTTGTTATGCCGGTGGCATGTCTGCGGTACTTAATCAACTGAGTCAGCACTTACGTAGAGCAACGACAGTTCTAAATAGTGATATAAGTGATTATGCAAGCAATGGTGAAATTTACAATGATGATGTAATTCGCCCTATTGATAACCCAGTTAAACCTGCTGCTGGCTTACGCGTATTACGTGGTAACTTAGCGCCCAATGGAGCCATTATAAAACCCAGTGCTGCTACAGAATCTTTATTGCAGCATGAGGCTAAAGCGCATGTTTTTGAAAGTATAGAAGATTTAAAAGCGAATATAGATAAACCCGATTTACCCGTTGATAAAGATACGATTCTTGTGTTGAAAGGCTGTGGTCCTAAAGGTTATCCGGGTATGCCTGAGGTGGGTAATATGCCTATTCCCGGTAAATTGGTTGAGCAAGGCGTACGCGATATGGTGCGTATTTCTGATGCGCGTATGTCGGGTACGGCTTTTGGTACGGTTGTATTGCATGTATCACCGGAGTCTGAGGCAGGTGGGCCATTGGCGTTGGTACAAACGGGCGACAATATCCGTGTTGATACTCAAGGTGGACGCTTAGAATTATTGGTTGATGATGATGAGCTTGCTCGTCGTCGTGATGCGTGGCAAGGGCAAGAGAGTCGTTATCAGCGTGGTTATGCAAAACTGTATGTGGACCATGTATTGCAAGCGGATAAAGGCGCTGATTTAGATTTCTTAGTAGGTAAAGATGATCGGCCTGTTACGCGGGAGTCTCACTAATGACTGAACATGTTACATTTCACGATTTAAAAGGTGCTAGTGTTTTTATTACAGGCGGCGGTTCAGGTATTGGGGCTGCTTTAACCGAAGGTTTTTTACAGCAAGGCGCACACGTTGCTTTTGTGCAACAAAGCCCTTGTGAAGAATTTATTGTAGCAATGGAAGAACGCTATGGTTCAGCGCCATTGTTTATGCCTTGTGATATTACCGATACTGAAAAATTTCAGCGTTGCTTGCAACAAGCTGCTGAGGCTCATGGGCCTATAACGGTTATGGTCAACAATGCAGGTAATGATAAACGACATAGTTTGGCGGAGTTAAGCCCTGATGAGTGGGATCAAGC
Source organism: Gammaproteobacteria bacterium (assembly GCA_020630145.1). Lineage (GTDB taxonomy): Bacteria > Pseudomonadota > Gammaproteobacteria > HTCC5015 > HTCC5015 > JAHDBX01. The sequence continues at coordinate 3,030 of JAHDBX010000005.1, forward strand.
TTTAAATGTAAATTTACGCCCCCACTTTTTCAGTGCACAAGCAGTCGCGAAAGGCATGATTGAAAGTGGTGGTGGCTCAATTATTAATTTTTCTTCTGTGTCTTATTTAATGGGCAATGCTGGCTACCCTGCGTATGTGGCAGCTAAGGCGGGCATTACAGGTTTAACAAGGGCTTTAGCACGTGAATTAGGTGTAGATAATATACGTGTTAACGCTGTTTTGCCTGGGTGGGTGATGACTGAAAAACAGCTCAGGTTGTGGGTAACGCCAGAGAACCAAGCAGAACAACTACAAAAACAATGTCTAAAAGAACATTTGTCTCCAAAAGATATTATTGATAGTACATTGTTTTTAGCATCTAAAGCTTCACGCATGATAACTGGGCAGGCTCTGGTTGTTGATGGCGGTGTGGTGGTAACAGGTTAATTCATGAATCATATAAAAGCGGATTGGATTGCTGTTGATTGGGGTACGACTCATATTCGAGTGTGGGCCATGACCAAAGCGGGTGAAGTATTAGCAAATGGTCTATCTGATAAAGGCATGAACCAATTGTCACCTGATGCTTTTGAACCAGCATTGTTGGAATTAATTGAACACTGGTTGCCAAAAGATCGCACGATAAAGGTCATTGCCTGCGGTATGGTGGGTGCAAAGCAGGGCTGGGTAGAGGCGAGTTACCAGAATGTTCCTTGTTATCCTGCTAAGGATATGACATTAACAAAAGCATCTACACTTGACCCTAGAATTGAATGTTTTATTTTACCGGGTTTAATGCAAGCGAGCCCCGTTGATATTATGCGTGGTGAAGAATGTCAAATAGCAGGTTTAATAAGTGATGATGCTGCTTTTGATGCCGTTGTCTGTTTGCCTGGTACACATGCAAAGTGGGTAAGAGTTGTAAGGGGTGAGGTGAAAAATTTTAGTACGTATATGACAGGTGAGTTATTTTCATTACTGTCTGAACATTCTGTTTTGCGTCATTCTATTAATACTGATAAGCATAACAGTGCATTATCTGATCCACATTTTTTTGCTGGTGTCGCGCAAGCCGTCAAAGACCCTCAATTATTCAGTGCGCAGCTGTTCTCTATTCGAGCGCAGTCAATTGCATCAGACTTAGATGCTGTGCATGCACGATCAACGTTGTCGGGTTTATTAATTGGTGCAGAGTTAGCTGCCACAGAAGATTTGTGGCGTAAGCATAAAGTGACATTAATTGGTTCAAAGGTATTGGCTGGTTTATACGAAAAGGCATTGCAAATGTTGGGTGCTCATTCAGTCGTTGTGAATGCAAATGAAATGACCTTGGCGGGTTTGGCCTTGGCTTACAAACAAATATCTAATTAAGTAAAAAAGAGTTTTATATAATGAAAGAGCGTTCTTTAATTGCTATTTTACGTGGTGTTACGCCAATAGACGTGCTTGATATAGCCGAAGCATTAATTGATGCCGGTATTAATAAAATTGAAGTGCCCCTAAACTCTCCTGATGCATTGGTCAGTATTAAAAAGCTAGCCAGTACTTATGGTGAGAAAAGCTACCTGGGTGCAGGTACAGTGATTAATGTAGAGCAAGTTGAGCAAGTGGCAGCAGTCGGTGGGCGCTTTATTGTTTCCCCTAATACCAATCTTGATGTTATTACGCGAACCAAAGAACTCAATATGGGTAGTTATCCCGGTGTAATGACACCAAGTGAATGTTATGCAGCAATAGCAGCGGGTGCAGATGTATTGAAGCTATTCCCCGCCAACGTTTTAGGTGAAAAAGGTTTGCAAGCCTTGTTGGCTATTTTGCCAAAAGATAAAGCTGTATATGTTGTAGGTGGTGCCGATGCCAATAATTTTTCTACTTGGTATCAGGCTGGTGCAAAAGGTTTTGGTTTAGGCACATCTTTATACTGTGCTGGTGATACACCTGAAAAAGTGCATAAGGCTGCTGTTGCAGCTGTGTTAGCATATGATGCTTTAGGGTAGCTAGTGAGTACTTATGGATATTTCAGTATTTGATAATCGTGCTTGTAGCTTAGGCGAAGGGCCATTATGGCACCCTGTTCGGCAGCAGTTATTTTGGTTTGATATTGTTGCAGGTAAGTTGCGAAGTCAAAGTAATGGTGAAGCATTGTCATGGTCGTTTGATGAGCCTGTTAGTGCGGCCGGTTGGGTCGATGAAAAACATTTATTAATTGCCAGTGCGTCATCGTTATTGCACTTTAATATTGATACAGGCGATAGTAAGGCAATATGTTTGTTAGAGTCTAATAATCAGGTGACTCGATCGAATGATGGCCGTGCAGATCCATGGGGTGGTTTTTGGATTGGTACAATGGGGCGTTATGCAGAAGCAAAAGCTGGATCTATATACCGTTATTACCAAGGTGAAGTGCGCGAGCTGTTTTCACATTTAACGATTACGAATACGATTTGCTTTGCACCTTATGGCAAGTGGGCATATTTTGCCGATACTGCACAGGCTAAAGTGTGGCGGCAACGGTTGGATGCTAATCATGGTTGGCCTGACGGTGAGCCTGAGTTGTATTTAGATTTATATAAGCAAGGCTTGAGTCCTGATGGTGCTGTTTGTGATGTAGAAGGTCGAATATGGATCGCGATGTGGGGTAGTTCGCAAGTTATGTGTTTTGATGAAACAGGAAAACAAGTTGAACAAGTTAGTTTTCCCGTTACACAACCGACATGTCCCGCTTTTGGTGGTGAAAATTTTTCTCAATTGTTTGTAACTAGCGCTACGCAAGACTTACGCCCAGCTCAATTGCAACTAGAACCACTGGCTGGTCAAACACTAAGTTGTAAATTAAACGTCAGTGGTCAAGCTGAACATCAAGTTATTTTATGAACAAACAATTAAAACCTGCATTGGGTGTTTGTTATTACCCTGAGCATTGGCCTGAAGCTAAATGGCTAACTGATGCACATGCTATGTTTGCGGCAGGCATACGTTATGTGCGCATAGGTGAGTTTGCTTGGAGTCGTATAGAACCACAGCCCGGACAGTTTGATTGGCAGTGGTTTGATTTAGCTATTGATGTATTAGGTAGTGCGGGTTTAAAAATTATCTTGGGAACACCCACTGCTACACCACCGCGTTGGATGTTGGATAAATGGCCTGATATGCTAGCTGTAGATAGTCATAACCAAGTAAGGCGTTTTGGTTCGCGCCGTCATTATTGTTTTTCGCATTTACCTTATCGTGAAGAAGCTAAACGCATAGCCGCTTTAATGGGTGAGCGCTATGGTCAGCATCCGCATGTCAGTGCATGGCAAATTGATAACGAATACGGTTGTCATGACACTAGCTTATCTTATAGTTCGGCCGCACGTGATGGCTTTCAGAAGTGGTTAAAAGGTATTTACAGTGACATCGCTACTTTAAATCAAGCATGGGGTAATGTGTTTTGGTCCATGGAATACCGTGGCTTTAATGAAATTGATCTACCGAATTTAACAGTGACAGAAGCAAACCCT
>JAHDBX010000005.1:6522-15927 GCA_020630145.1 Gammaproteobacteria bacterium
ATAGTTCTGATCAAGTCGTTGCTTTTAATCAAGTACAAGTTGAAGCCTTACGCGATTATACGTCTCAAGCTTTAATTCATAACTATATGGGGCGTATTACCGATTTTGATCATTACAAGGTAGGAGAAAGCTTAGATATAGCAACATGGGATAGTTACCCGCTTGGTTTTTTAGAAGACCGTATTTCAGCAAGTGATCAATTTAAGCAGCGCTATATGTGTCAGGGGCATCCTGACTTTCAGGCTTTTCACCACGACTTATATAGAGCAGTAGGTAATGGGCGTTGGGGCGTTATGGAGCAACAGCCTGGTCCTGTTAACTGGGCACCTTATAACCCAGCGCCTTTGCCAGGTATGGTGAGACTATGGTCCTTAGAAGCAATTGCACATGGTGCAGAGTTAGTTAGTTATTTCCGTTGGCGTCAAGTGCCATTTGCGCAAGAACAAATGCATGCGGGTTTGCAAAGGGTTGACGGTATAGATACGCCAGTTATGTCTGAAGTAAAGCAAGTAGCTGAAGAATTACAGCGTTTTGATTTGGGTGGCATTGCAAAAGCTTCTGTTGCATTAGTGTTTGATTATGAGGCTTGCTGGCTATGGCAAACACAGCCACAAGGGCAAGGGCCAGACTATTTTGATTTGGTTTTTAATATTTATAGCGCTTTGCGACAATTAGGTTTAAATATCGATATTGTTAGCCCTAATGTAGACACTTTAGATGATTATAAAATGGTGCTCGCACCTGGTTTAATCACATTGCATGAAAAACTTCGCCAAGTACTGACAAATTATAAAGGGCTTGTGTTCGCTGGGCCGCGTAGTGGTTCTAAAACTAAAAATTTACATATACCCGAATCTCTCGCGCCTGATTGGCCGGGGTTAAACTGCAAGGTGGCTTGGGTTGAAAGTATTCGTGCAAATGCACGTATTGCAGTTGAAGGTGGGGGGTATTTTCAACATTGGTCAGAAAGCCTTGAACTGGGTGACAATGGAGTACAGGTACATCTGTCGAGAGAAGATGGTCTGCCAGCTTTAATCAGCTGCGATAATGTTTTTTATCTTGCTGGCTGGCCGGATGAAAAATTACTGTTTGATTGTTTGAAAATACTATGTGAAAAAGAAAGTGTTGATTACGAAATGTTACCAGAGGGTGTGCGGATACGTGATACTGAAAATTTACGCTTTGTTTTTAATTACGCGCCAGACACGGTCAAGTATAATAGTCATTCCCTTTCACCTGCCTCAGTACAGTGGCACGAAAAATAAAAGTAATAACATTGAGTAAAAACTATACATTAACAAACAAGCAGGGCCTTGAGGTTACAGTGAGTGAATATGGTGCACGCATTGTTTCAGTAAAAACGCTTGATCGCTATGGCAAATCGGCTGAAATTACCTTGGCGTATGCAAACCATGAGCAATACTTAAATGATGAAGTCTATTTAGGTGCTAGTGTGGGCCCGATAGCTAATCGTGTTGCCCATGCGCAATTTAACATTGCTGGTGCGCAATATAATGTAGATAAAAACGAAGGCGAACATCATTTGCATAGTGGCGCCACGGGTTTGCATCAAGCTATTTGGCAACGTATAGATGATGGTAAAAACGATGATTATATAGAGTTGCTCTGTAAGCGGGTGGCAGGCTTAGGAAATTATCCCGGTAATGTAGAAGTGCGCGTGACTTTGCGTTTAACTGCATCACAACAGATGATTATTCATTATAAGGCTGTTACCGATGCCGCTACGCCTATAAGCATAACGAACCACTGTTATTGGAATTTAAGTGGTGGCCTTGATCAGGGTTATAGCCAAGATGGAACTGTCTTGGATCATCACTTGCAACTTAATGCTGAACAATATTTAGAGTTAGGCCAATATAGCATTCCTACAGGTAAGGCCTTATTGCTTAATGATGGTGAATTTGGTCTGCAAGGTGCAGCGCTAACAGACCTGTCTGCTATGCCTGATAATTGGAAAGGTATAGACCATTACTTTATACGTAAGCAAACAAGTGAAGAGCTGAGCGCTGAAGCCGGTAAGCAGCTTGGTTTTGCGGCGAAACTTCTTCACCCTAAAAGTGGGCGTTCTCTTTCTTTATATACGAATGCGCCTGGTTTGCAGTGTTATACAGGGCAATGGTTGCAAGATAAAAGTTTACAACTGTCTAAAGAAAGCGGTTTGTTCTTGAAACCTTTTGCTGGTTTGTGTTTAGAGCCGCATGGTTACCCAGATTCCTTGTCTCACACGCATTTTCCCTCCATTATCTTGTCGCCAGAACGACAATACTCAAACATTCTTAGTTATCAATTTGACGTTTTTTGAAGTTATTTTGTCATTAATAAACAGCATTTTGACTCGTGTCATTCGTATGCTCTGATATGACATTGACTTGACCTAAAATGACATTCTTTAGTCATTTTTTTCAAAAAATCTGCACTAATTTGCGTCAAATTAATACTTTTGTACTATTTTCTGCAAAATAGTACTATAAATTGAATGTTTTGTACTGTTTCGAAACACGGTATAAGCGCTATTGTATAACCCTGATGTTGTCAGTGATTGGCAATGTGAATTTTAATTAAGAATAAAAACCAGTTTTAACCCGAGGGGGAATGAAATGAAAAAACTACTTTTATCTATGTTCGCAGCGACTATGAGTATTGGCTCAGGTAGCGCAGCTTTTGCTGGCGAATTAACAATCGCGACTGTTAATAACGGTCATATGGTTGAAATGCAAAAACTAAGTAAACAGTTTGAAGCACAAAACCGTGATATTAAATTAAATTGGGTTGTGTTGGAAGAGGGAACCCTACGTCAACGTGTTACTACTGATATTACTACAGGTGGTGGCCAATTCGATGTAATGACAATCGGTATGTACGAAGCGCCTATCTGGGGTGGTAAAGGCTGGCTTAAAAAGCTTGATTTCAATACAGATTACGATATTTTAGATGTATTACCTGCTATGCGTGGTGGCCTATCTACAGGCGGTAAAGTATATGCGGCTCCATTCTACGGTGAAAGCTCTATGCTTATGTATCGTAAGGATTTAGTTAAGGCAGCTGGTATGACTATCGAAGATAACCCAAGCTGGGGCCACATTCGTGATGTTGCTGCTGCTATACATAATCCTCAAGATGGCGTATACGGTATCTGCTTACGTGGTAAGCCAGGCTGGGGTGATAACATGGCATTCCTAACAACTATGGCTAACTCATTTGGTGCACGTTGGTTTGACGAAGAGTGGAAGCCACAACTTGATTCTCCTGCATGGGAGCACGCGGTTACTTTCTACGTAGACCTAATGACTAAATACGGCCCTCCAGGTTCAAGTTCAAACAGCTTTAACGAAATTTTAGCGCTTTATAACGAAGGTAAATGTGGTATGTGGATTGATGCAACTATTGCTGCTTCATTCATCACTGATCCTAAGCAAAGTAAAGTAGCTAATAAAATTGCTTTTGCACAATCACCTATTGCTGTTACTACACGTGGCGCAAACTGGTTATGGGCTTGGGCTTTAGCTATCCCAGCGGGTACTAAGCAAAGTGCTGATGCGCAGAAGTTTATTTCTTGGGCAACATCTAAAGAGTACATTGAGTTAGTAGCGAAAACTAACGGTTGGGCTTCAGTGCCAACAGGTACACGTACAAGTACTTATAACAACCCTAACTTCCAAAAAGCAGCAGTATTTGCTGATGCGGAATTAAAAGCTATTTTGTCAGCTGATCCTAAGAATAGTACTTTAGAGCCAACACCATACCAAGGTGTTCAGTTCGCTGCTATTCCTGAATTCCAAGCAATTGGTATTGCAGTTGGTCAACAAATGAGTGCAGCTTTAGCAGGAAATATCTCTGTTAAAGAAGCGCTGAAACGTGCACAAAAAGCCGCTGATCGTGAAATGCGTAAAGCACGCTATTACTAAAATCTCCTCCAAGAAGTAAGTAGTAGTAGAGGGCAGGTCTTCTGTGTCTGCCCTTCTTTTTTATACAGTATTGCAACGTTATAAAAATTTATAATTTTCCGTAGCGTTGCAATAATTAATAGTAAACATGAATTGGAAGAATAACTCCATGAACTCCCGCCTTACAAAATTGTTACAAGCACCTTCAGTAATATTGTTATTACTGTGGATGATCGTACCTTTAGGCATGACGCTTTTCTTTTCTTTTGCGCGTTATAACCTATTGTATCCTGCGCCATTATCTTTTGATGGTTTAACAAATTACGAATTCTTTATAACTGATTCGGCTTTTTTTCCGGCACTATTTAATACTTTATTATTAGTCGGTTCCGTATTATTTATTACAGTTGTACTCGGTTTGTTACTTGCGCTGTTAATTAATCAGCCTTTTTGGGGTCGTGGCATCGTACGTGTTATGTTGATCTCGCCCTTTTTTATTATGCCAACAGTGAATGCGCTGATTTGGAAAAACATGCTAATGAATCCGGTTTACGGTATTTTTGCTGTTATTGCAACAGCTATAGGTATAGACCCCATAGATTGGCTGGCACAAGTGCCTTTGCTATCTATCATTATTATTGTTAGCTGGCAGTGGACTCCATTTGCTCTGCTAATATTTATCACATCTTTACAATCAGAAGATAGTGAACAAAAAGAAGCTGCACAACTCGATGGTGCAGGTTTTTGGTCCATTTTCCGTTACCTAACATTGCCACATTTGGCTCGACCTATCGCTATCGTTATTATGATTCAAACGATTTTTCACCTGTCTATTTTTGCAGAAATTTTTGTGACAACAGGTGGTGGCCCAGGTTACGACAGTACTAACTTGGCATTTTTAATCTTTTCTCAAGCCTTACTACAGTTCGATGTAGGTGTCGCATCGGCAGGCGGTGTATTCGCGATCATTTTAGCGAATATAGTGGCCTTTTTCTTAATCCGTGCCGTTGGCAAAAACCTGATGGTGTAATGATGAATTTAACTCTATCTCAACGAAAAAAATATAAAACAATTTCTTTAGGCTTATTGTCTTGGGTAGTTGCGCTGGTATTTTTCTTTCCTATTTTATGGATGTTTATGACCAGCTTTAAAACGGAGCTGCAAGCTATTGCGGTACCGCCTTTATGGACATGGGAACCAACATTTGAAAACTTTGCAATTGTACAAGAGCGCAGTGATTACTTTAAATTTGCAATGAATTCTATAGTCACATCTTTTGGTGCAACACTGTTAGCATTGCTAATAGCAGTCCCTGCAGCTTATTCAATGGCATTTTTTCCATCAAAACATACAAAAGATATTTTGTTGTGGATGCTCTCAACAAAAATGTTGCCAGCAGTAGGTGTGTTGATGCCGATTTATTTGTTGACCAAGAGTGCAGGTCTTCTGGATAATGTATTTTCGTTAATCATTATTTTCACTATGATTAACCTGCCTATTATTATGTGGATGTTATTTTCATACTTCCGTGAAATTCCAAAAGAAATTCTTGAAGCTAGTCGTATGGATGGTGCAACAACGCTTGGTGAACTGCGTCATGTAGTTATGCCATTGTCATGGGGAGGCATCGCTTCTACAGGTTTGTTGTCTATTGTCTTATGTTGGAACGAAGCATTTTGGTCAATTAATCTTACCTCTGCTAATGCGGGTACTTTGACAGCATTGATTGCTTCTTACTCAAGCCCTGAAGGATTATTCTGGGCCAAGCTTTCTGCAGCTTCTACACTAGCCTGTGCACCTATTGTTGTGTTCGGCTGGTTCTGTCAAAAACAATTAGTCCAAGGTTTAACCTTTGGCGCAGTTAAATAAAAGGGTTTATTCATGTCTTCATTAGAAATTAAAAATTTGCATAAAGAGTTTGATGATTTTCATGCAATTCGTGGTATTGACTTACATATTGAAAAAGGTGAGTTTGCCGTTTTTGTTGGGCCATCAGGTTGTGGTAAGTCAACGCTATTACGTTTAATAGCGGGTTTAGAAACGGTGACGTCTGGTTCTATCATGCTAGATGATAAAGAAATTACGGAAGTGGCGGCATCACAACGTGATTTGGCGATGGTGTTTCAATCATACGCTTTATATCCGCATATGACTGTTGCGGAGAATATGTCATTTGCACTGAAGCTAGCCAATGTTGACCAAGCTGTTATTGATAAAAAAGTAAAAGAAGCAGCTGAAATTTTGCAACTTCAAGATTTGTTAACGCGTAAACCAAAAGCTTTGTCAGGTGGTCAGCGTCAGCGTGTAGCAATTGGCCGTGCAATTGTGCGTCATCCATCGGTATTTTTATTTGATGAACCATTGTCTAACTTGGATGCGTCTTTACGAGTACAAATGCGTCAAGAGTTATCTCAATTACATCACGATCTTAAGTCTACTATGATTTATGTGACACACGATCAGGTAGAAGCAATGACCTTGGCTGACAAGGTTGTAATCTTGAGCGCCGGTAAAGTTGAGCAGGTCGGTACACCATTAGATGTGTATTACAATCCGCAGAGTCGTTTTGTTGCTGAGTTTATTGGTACACCGAAGATGAGTTTTATTCCGGTTGATACTGAAATACAGAATTTAATTGGTAGCCAAGATAAACGTAATTTAACGAAAGGCGACTGTTTAGGTATTCGTCCGGAATCTATATCTATCAATGAAAAAGGCTTGCAAGGTAAAGTGAGTTTAGTTGAACGCTTAGGTGCTGAAACATTAGTTTATATAGATTACCAAGATCAATATAAAATTGCTGCGCGTACGAATAGTCTAGCGTCGGTGACTGTTGGCGATCAAATAGATTTTTCAATCAATTTTGATAGCGTGCATAGCTTTGACCAAGATGGTGTGCGTGTTAGCCCTAATGTCACTGATGATCTAATTGTTGGCTGATTATGCATACATCAATAGACCTTCATAACAGTCGAGTATTGCTAACAGGAGCAGCGGGTGGTATTGGCTTAGCTATTGCAGAGGGCTTTCTACTTGAAGGTGCTGATGTACTGGCAACGGATATCAAAGCTAGTGAGGGTATTGAGCAACTTATTGCTCAATACCCGAATCAGTTAACTTATGTCGATGTAGATTTATCGAAAGACGATGCATTAGAAGCCTTATTAGAGAAAGCCTGTGATTGGGACGTAAACACACTCGTTAATAATGCTGCAATATTTGATATGGGGCATATATGGGAGTCTAATCTTGATCAATATGATCGCTTATTCCATATAAATGTGCGCGTGATGTTTCGTTTAATGCAAGGTGTCGCCAGCCATTTACGGGATAATAAAAAAACGGGCAAAGTCATTAACTTTTCTAGTCAGGCAGGACGCAGAGGCGAAGCTTTGGTTGCACACTATTGTGCTACGAAAGCTGCTGTTATCAGTTACACGCAGTCAGCAGCTTTGGCATATGCTGACGATGGCATTACTATTAATGCTATTGCACCTGGAGTAGTTGATACGCCTATGTGGGAGCACGTGGACAAATTGTTTGCTAAATATGAGAATCGTCCTATAGGTGAAAAGAAACGTGTAGTTGGCGAAGAGGTGCCTTTAGGACGTATGGGGAATCCAGAAGATATGGTTGGTGCCGTACTGTTTTTAGCATCAAGCCTTGCTGATTATATTACCGGGCAAACGCTTAATGTGGATGGAGGCTGTGTTCTCAGTTAGTATTTTTATGTGTTTATTTACTTTCCAAAATAATAGCCATGATTAGTAAAGATACTTTAAATCAAGTAGAGCTGTTTGATGAGAGTGATGGCAGTATCTGTTACTTAGAGCATGGTCTGCCTTCTGACTTGATTCGTTGGCATGCACATGAGCCTTATGAGTTGCATCTTATTGTTAGCACGAAAGGTAAAGTTTTTGTGGGGGACTACATTGGTCGCTTTCAGCCGGGTCAGTTGATTTTAACGGGCCCGCATGTGCCGCATAACTGGGTGTCAGATAAAGACTCTTATGAGTCTGTTGCATTACGAGACATGGTTGTTTTATTTTCACATGAGTCGATAGAAGGTGTGATTAATAGCTTTCCAGAAGCGCAAGAGCTTATGTCGACATTAAAGCTCGCGAGCTCTGGAGTAGAGTTTGTTGGTTTTGATGAAGAGTTGGCAAAAGAATTGTTTGCAGAAGTTCGAGATGCAAGTGGCATTAATCGTTTGATGGCTTTTATAAAGTTAATGGGCAAGTTGCACCATTGGCCTAATAAGCAAACCTTATCAACATCTAAAATGGCATCACCTTTAACGGGTGTAGCTGAAAGTAAAATTAATGATGTGGTTCGTTATATTACTGATCACTACCAAGATGATTTGTCGCTGAAGCAGGCGGCAAAATTGGTAAGTATGAGTGAAAGTTCATTTTCACGTCACTTTCAAAAAGCGACACGAAATAAATTTGTTGAATTTGTTAATCGTGTTCGTGTTGGTAAGGCATGTATTTTATTAGCGGAAAGTGATGAACGTATTTCATCTATTTGTTTTAGTGTGGGCTTTAATAACATTACGAATTTTAATCGTCAGTTTTATAGAATTAAAGGTCAAACGCCAGGCGAATATAGAAAGGTTGTTCAGGATAATCTAGGTAATGACCAAGTTGTAATGAAATCTGCTGTTAAGTCACCTTAGCAGACACCATTTAGAAAGTAAGCAGAAACACTTTTAGTGTGAACTTAATTGTAATTTAACTATTTTGATAGCGTATTTAGCTAATAGTAACGCTGTCTACTATGCCAATGAAAATTTTTTCAATAGGCTTAATTGTAAAAGAATATAATAATGAATGTAAAAACTAACGCTGTACTAAAAAAAACGTCATACCAACGCTCATCATGTCGAGCAGGTATTGTGCATATTGGAGTTGGTGCTTTTCATCGCGCCCACCAAGCTGTTTATATGGATGAAATATTAAGGTCGACAGGTCAACTTAATTGGGGGATAGTGGGTGTTAACTTGCGCGAGCAAGAGTCAGATTTAATAGCGCAGTTAGCTAAGCAAGATCATCGTTATACATTAACAACTATGTCGCCAAGTGGTGACGTAAACTACCGCGAAGTGGGTTCTATTTTAGAAAGTTACGATTGGTCGGTAGACCCTAGGCAGGCAGCTGAAGTTGTTGGTCGTAATACTATTCATATGATTACTATGACGGTGACGGAGAGTGGTTATTACTTGCTGGATGATGGTAGCTTAGATATGGGTGCAGAAGCTATTAAAGAGGGTTTGCAAGGTACAGGCGGTTGCGTTTATACATATCTTCGAGCAGCGCTAAATATTAGACGTGAACGTAGTGGTGAACCTATTACCTTATTATCTTGTGACAACTTACGTGATAATGGACATAAACTAAAAATGGGTTTTGAACAGTTTCTAAAAGCCTGTGATGACCAAAGCCTATTAAATTGGGTAAAAGATCATGTCACTTTTCCTTGTTGTATGGTTGATAGGATT
>JAHDBX010000306.1 GCA_020630145.1 Gammaproteobacteria bacterium
ATGCATAATCAGCAAGCTGATTTTTCGGGTGACTTATTGTTTACTCACCGTGGTTTGAGCGGGCCGGCAGTTTTGCAGTTGTCTAGCTATTGGCAGGCGGGTGAAGAAATTACCATTAATCTGATGCCACATATGTCGAATGATTATTTATTGCAAGCAAAAAAGGATAAGCCTAATAATTTACTTAGAAAAATTTTACAAGCGTGTTTTTCAAAACAATTAGTTAAAGAGCTAGAACGTAGTTTATGGCCCAATGAGTCAGAAGTACCTATGCAGCAAATAGCCAACCAGCGTTTATCTCAAATTGAGGCTGAACTGCGTTGTTGGCGTATTAAGCCATCTGCAACAGAAGGTTATCGTACTGCTGAGGTGACTTTAGGTGGTATTGATACGGAGGAGCTATCTTCAAAAAATATGCAAAGTAAAAAAGTTGCGGGTTTATATTTTATCGGTGAAGCTGTTGATGTAACAGGTCACTTGGGGGGCTACAACTTTCAGTGGGCTTGGTCATCAGCCTTTGCCGCTGCGCAAAATTTTTAAGTATTTTTACCTTATAAAAGCTTGTTTGTTAAATCTATTAGCTTACTGAGTTGGTTGGCATTTATTCTTTTTGATAATAATTGTGCGGAATCCTCAAAGCTAACGGATGCATCTTTATAGAGTTGTTCGCCTGTTGTAGATAGCTTGACTAAACTAACGCGGGCATCTCTAGCATTGGCTTCTTTTTCAACAATATTATTTTTTTCCATTGGTGCGATTAAGCGTGTTACGCCAGAAGCGCTAATGCCAACTTTTTCGGCTAAATCAATCCTGCGCATCGTCTTTTGAGGCGCATTTTCCAAGTGATGCATTATCATGTATTCAGTAAAGTTAATGCCATGGTAGCCAAGTTGGTTGTCCATTCTTTTAGATAGCTTCATGCTTAATGCTGAATTGAGCATGATAAATGTAGATTCTATAGATTGCGTCATAATACTTATTCTTCAAATATGCTTGAGTAGTCAAGTATATGTGAAGATATTTGTATTGCAAGCTTATTTTGCAAAATAAGCACCACATTTATGGTGCTCATACATAATGTTAGCTGCTATATTATTTAACGTTTCTATTGCTAACGTTGTGTGTAAGTGGGGTAGCTAAACTAATATCGTCAGTAAGTGCTTGATTTAAAATCACTTCTCGGAATATTTGTCTGATTTTAAGCAGCTGTTTAATTTCTTTTGTGTAAAAGAACATATTCCATTGAATAGCGTGGTCGCCTGTTTCTTCAATAAACACTTCTATGGGGTGTTGGGATTCGTAAAAACCATCAAATTCAGCTTTAAGAATGTCTTCTACTTTAGCAAACATGTCGCGTACAGCTTTAGGGGCTATGTCGTAGCCAATATTAAAGCTTAGTTTTTCGCGCAAGCCTTTGGCAGAAGCAAACTTACTCAGATTTTGTAAAAATTGCTCACGCAGCTGCGTATTTTTAACCATGATGCGATGATTGTTACTTAAGTCGAGCAATTCGGTATGGAACATTTTAGTTTTATAAACATTGGCGTAAATCTTTTTGCCATCATGTGTTATTTGTAAGATGTCATTCTCTTCGACCATATTGCTGTTTAGAATAATTAATCCGCTAATAATATCGGGTGCCCATGCGCCTTGTGTCAAAGCCAACATAACGCCGATAAAGCCGACTACGCCGCCTGCTTCTAGAAGTGTATTAAGTCCTAGTAACTGTATACAGCTGATTAGCCAGATAATAAAAAATAAAATGCCGCCAAATAGTACTAAGGCACGCGAAGTATAGGTTTCTGAAATAGTAATGCCTGCTTCGGTTTCACGGTGTTTACCGTAGCGGGTATAAACAAAGTAGGCATACACTTTAAATGCTAGAGAGAATACATAAGTAATAAAGAGTATATAGAGTGTATTGCTTAACCAGTTGGCTTCTATTAGTGGTGTAACAATATTTTTATACAATATTAGGGCAACAATAACGACATTGATAACACGAAATAAGTAAACCTGTTTGTTATGTTGCGTTTCTTTTTTAGGCGTGAGCTTTTTATAAATTGCGCTGGCAAAAATAAATAAACATACATTAATGGCTAATAAAACCCAGTCAAGTGCAGACATATGCTGAAATATTTGCGTTAGCATCGCTTATTGGTTCTCGTATTCTTCTGGTGTGAATGTGTTGATAGTGAGCGCATGTAATTGACCGCTAGTAATATACTCTTTTAATAATGCGTATACTTTCTGGTGGCGCTTAACTTTATTGAGGTTTTCGAACTCTTCGCTAACAACTGTGGCTTGGTAGTTATAGCCGTCACCACTGACATCTATTTTTGTTGCTGATAATCCTTGTTCTAAGGCTTGGTATACTTCTTCATTACTTGTGGGTTGCATGTTGTTCTCTTTATATTCCGGTTAATTCTAGGTTTTCTTCTATACCAATATAGTTTTGGATAGCATCTAATACTAAATCAACAACACCATCAACATTTCTAT
>JAHDBX010000006.1 GCA_020630145.1 Gammaproteobacteria bacterium
CAATCTATTTTGAACGTAAACTAATTTTAAGTGCTATTTAACCAACAACTCCAGATGCAAGCGAACCAAAGATAATACCCAACCTTTCATCAAATAGTAAGTTAACGCCTGTTTCTTCAAATGCTAGTGAACCAACAAATAAACTCATCGTAAAACCGATACCACAGAGTGCCGCCGTACCGTATAAACTTAACCAGCTCATACCGGCCGGAAACTTCGCTAAGTTAAATTTTATAAATAATGCACATATGCCAAAAATACCAATCTGTTTACCAAAAAATAAGCCTAGCGCTATACCAATTGGTACACTATGAAAAAGTTGCTCGCTACCTACACCGCTAAAATTAATGCCTGCATTAACAAATGCAAAAATAGGTAAAATCATAAATGCCACAACAGAATGCAAATCATGTTCTAAACTTTTAAGTGGTGACTTGCTTGGATCTGCTTTAGATTTAAGAGGAATAAACATCGCTAAAATAACACCCGCCAAAGTAGCATGAACACCAGACTTAAGTGTTGCTACCCACATAATAATACCAATAAAAATATACGGGCTTTTTGAGACGACATTACGTCTGTTCAAAACCGTTAGTACAGGTAGGCAACATGCCACAACGATTAAAGCGGTTAACGACACATTAGAGGTATAAAAAAAAGCAATAATAATAATCGCACCAACATCATCAAATATAGCTAAAGACGTTAAAAATATTTTTATTGAAATAGGTACACGTGAACCGAGCAATGTTAATACACCTAGAGCAAAAGCAATATCCGTTGCAGCAGGTATTGCCCACCCTTTCATTGCAACAGGGTCATTAGCATTAAAGTACATATAGATCAGCGCCGGTATCAACATACCACCAATTGCACCAACACCGGGCAATATTATATTGCGTTTATCTGAAAGCTCACCTTCTATTAATTCCCGCTTTAATTCCAAGCCAACTAGAAAAAAGAAAACCGCCATTAAACCATCGTTTATCCATAGCAACAGTGGCTTAGCAATTTCTAAATTGCCTATTCTGATTTCAACCGGTGTAGATAATAAGAGCTCATAATAGTGCATTAATGGCGTGTTAGCACAAATAATGGCTAATATAGCCGCAAAAAATAACAGGATTCCGCCGGCCGACTCTAATTTAAAAAATGTACGTATAAATGAATTCTGTTGATTATGCATTATTCTTAAATATACCGTTGTTAACTCGATATAACTATAACTAGATTTGCTAATGAATAATAGCTTTGATTAAAGCTTACTTATGCTCAAGCTGACACTCATATTAATAACATAGTGTCAGCTTATTTCACTTAGACCCTTTTACATTTATAACTTTTCTTGAAAAAATTTACGTGTGATATCACTATGACCTTGCCACTCTGGTTTACGTGAACTATGGCCACCACCTTTAACTATATGCATGCTTACATCTTGTTTAGCTTTCTGCATTTTTTTATACATTAATTTACTGTGCTCGATTAATACATTTTTATCCTTATCTCCATGTAACAAAAGTACCGCCCCAGAGATTTTTTCAGATGTAAGCAAGGGAGACCTGTCTTCAGGGCTGCCATTCTTTGTACAAACACCATATATATAGTAATCTTTTATTTCATCGCTTAATTCTGAAGTTTTACCCCAAAGTACAAAATCAGTAATCGGAAAATAGGCTGCCGTTGCTTTTATTAGGCTATCTTTTGCGGCAGCAGATAAAACAATTTGGGCTCCCAAAGATTTTCCCCAAAGCCCTATTCTATTTGGGTCTACCCCTTCTTGCTTAGATAACCACTTAGCAACATTCACAACGTCATTAGCTTGTGTTAAACCGCAGTCGTCATCGCCCCCTGTAGGTTCCCAGCCACGCAATGCAATGCTTATAGCAACATAACCTGCTTCTGCATATTCTTTAGCCACATAACTATGACGTATAACTGGACGAACGCTACTTGGCTCCCAGCCATGCACTATAACTACAGCCGGTAATTTTTTCTCACTGCTTATAGTCGGCCGGTAGAGCAAGCCTCCGACCAAAAGCTCTTGCGATGGAATACGTACTTCCTGCCCACCTGGCGCAGGAATATCTGGGCTTTTAGCATAAGTACTACCTAGAATAGATTGAATACCCAATAATAGTGTTATAAGTATTTTATCTTTCAAAATTTCCTCCTAATATAGTTGAAATATCACGGCAAATAACGGCTTGTTTAAAATAAGAAATTACCTTGACATCAAGGTAATTTGTTTTTATCTTGATGTCAAGGTAATATTGCATATTGACTTCATAATAATTAGCAAGCACAGTATCCTTATGGATCATGTAGACAAAATTCTTCTTCAGTGGCAACAACAACGCCCCGACCTTAATGTCGAAGCAATGGGCATTATTGGCCGTGTCGAAAGGCTCTCTCGGTATTTTCATAAAGGTATGGAAGAAACGCTGAATTTGCACGGCTTAAACATGTCGACTTTTGATGTCTTAGCTGCTTTACGTCGTTCAGGAGACCCTTACCACCTTTCGCCTAGCAAGTTGCTCGCGAGCAGCATGGTTACATCTGGCACCATGACTAATCGTATAGACCAATTAGAAAAGATAAACTTAGTAGAACGTTTAAGTAACCCTGAAGATGCGCGAAGTTATATTATTTCATTAACAAAAAAAGGCTTAGCACTGATTAACAACGTTATTAGTGAACATGTGCAAACACAGTCCGAACTAACAGCTGTATTAACTACAGAAGAAAGCGAAGTATTAAGCGAAATATTAAAAAAATTTTTAGCACAAATCGAAACCTGAATTATCTGCAGGCTTGTTTCGTTTTCGCCTGCTTACCAATACCCGGGTTAAATGTATTGGTTGGATCTAACTTACTATAGAATGTTTTAAGCGACTCCTCAGCTTGATATAAATGCCCGACATTATGTTCTGCGGGATATTTAGCACCTTTGTCTTCTAGTATGGCTAACATTTCAGCTTTTACTTTCTTACTATCAACACCTTTTTTCAACATATAATCCTGGTGAAAAACATAACAAAGGAAGTGCCCATAATATAAAGCTTCAGCTATATTTTCTTGGATGTGATCCGGCAATACTTCTAGCCACTCCGTATCATTGCGGCGTAAAGCAATATCTAATGGCAACACATCTTCCACGTCACTTTCATGCATAATTTGATATCTACCCGGTACACCTGCAGCAGCAAAGCGATGCAGTAATGCTTTACTACCTTCTTCTTCGTTACATAAAAAATATTCGCTTTCATTTTCGTTATTATTGCTATCAGGTGCACCGATAAATGTAGACAAATACTGTTCTGCTTCTCTTATACCGGCATCACTCATCTTTAAAATTAAATGGTGTTCATAGCGATCTCTAAAACTTAGCATTTTCTTCGGTAAACACTGGGGCCATACTTGACTGATATATTGCAACAATTTATCGGGTATATGTTTTGGTAAGAAGCTAAGTTTATTTAAAAAAGCGGTAACGGCAGCTTTCATTGCAAACATTTTGGGCAAATAGTCCGTTCCCAATAAGTTGATAAGTATGAAAGTATCTTTTCCATACCTTTCAGCAAGATTAAATGCACCTCTATGCATATATTCTGCTACCTCTGGCAGCTCTTGAAAAGTAGATAAAATATCACGACGAAGTTTAGTTAATACATTCGGGTTATTCGTACCAATATAAAAAACCTGTTCTTTTTTGGCTACAGGATAAGTGTCTAAACGCACAGCAAATACCGCTACCTTTCCAGCGCAACCACTGACTTCATATAAGCGACGTTGGTCAGCGTTATATCGTGATGGTGTATCCGAATCAATCTCGCGGATGCGTTGTGTATACTCCTTATCTGAAGCTAACTTATCCATATCACCAATATCACTATCCGTAAATTTTCCTTGCTCTACGGCCTGTAATATTTCTTCTGCTGAGCTACCTAAGTTTTTAATACCTAAATGATTAACTAACTCCAATTCACCTGCTTCGTTAATCTGTGCAAATAAAGACAATTCAGTATAAGCCGGCCCTCGCTTAACGAGTGCTCCACCAGAGTTATTACATACACCACCCACAATAGATGCCCCTAAACACGAAGAGCCGATAACGGAATGTGGTGAACGCTGCAATGGCTTAAGCATCTTCTCTAATTTGTGAAGCGTAGCACCCGGTAAACTAATAATTTGTTCTCCGTTCTTAATCATATTTATTCATTCGTGTAGTATTAATAATGACAATTTCTCGATCATAATCTTTACCACTGGGCGTCGACCCTTCCGTTAAACCCGTATTAGCCGCTTGCATAATAATAATTTTATTATTTTCAACACACGCTTTTATTAACTGCCATTGCTGAACGAGTGTTGTTGGAAACACAACACACAGAGCATCACCTTCACCCGAGCGAAAACCTTTACGATAGTGTTCCGTTTTAGTCTCGTTCAGCAAAATGTTTTTTACTCCAACGAAGCTACTGAGATAGCTTATAAAATCCTGTTTATTCATTGTTTGTATTAATTACCATAAATAGTTGCCGGTAGCCAAGTAGTCAGTGAGGGGAATAAGATCACAATAAGTAAACCCAGCAATTGTAAAATAATAAATGGTGTAACTCCCTTATATATATCCGTTAATTTCACTTCAGGTGGGCAAACACCTTTTAAATAAAACAACGCAAAACCTACAGGCGGTGTTAAAAAAGAGGTTTGCAGCGTAATCGCTACCAGCATGACAAACCATATTACTTTAGGTTCATCTATAACACCATAACCATCAACCATAAAATCCATACCGGTTATCACAGGCGCTAACAAAGGTAGTGCAATCAGCGTTATTTCTATCCAATCTAATAAAAATCCTAACAAGAATATTATAATTAATACAGTGAATAAAACACCATATTTACCAAATGGTAAACTAGACAAGCCTCTCTCAATTAATTCATCACCCCCAAGTTCACGAAGAACAAGAGCAAACATAGTTGCACCAATAAATATCATAAAAATATAAGCCGTCGTTCTATATGCATCTAAGCTGACCTTTTTAAAAACCGGGAAGCTAAGTTTTTTATTATATAAGGCTAATAATGTCGCACCTGATGCGCCAATACCACTAGCCTCTGTTGGTGTACAGATACCCGCAAAAATAGAACCTAATACGGCAAAAATAAGTAATAAAGGTGGCACAATATTTTTCATTACTGATTTAATTAATTTCCATTCCAACGCTTTATGATTTTTTGGCAAAGGCGCAAGCAATGGCTTTGTATAAGATATAACAACAATATAAGTAAGATAAAGACCGCCAAGAATAAGACCGGGGAATACAGCACCCATAAATAAATCACCAACTGACAAAGCGAGTTGATCAGCCATAATAACCAGCATAATACTGGGTGGCAGTAAAATACCTAGTGTACCTGCACTACAAATAGTCCCGGCCGCTAATGACTTGCTATAACCTTGCTTCATCATTGCAGGTAATGACAGTAGACCAAGCAATACAACAGAAGCACCAATAATACCTGTTGATGCCGCTAATATAATTCCAATTAATGTAACGGTTAATGCAAGCCCACCACGCACTTTACCAAACAAGTCTTGCATAGATAACATTAAGCGTTCGGCAACACCAGATTGATCTAACATTAATCCCATATAAATAAACATAGGAAGTGCAACTAATACCCAGTTTTCCATTAAGGAGTAAAGTCGAGATACCACTAAACCTAATGTATTTAAGTCTAAACCTGTAATGGTTCCTAAATATATATCAGAAAAATATCCAACAAAACCATACATAACGCCAACACCGGCTAATACGTAACCAACAGGAATACCTGTAAATAAAAAAGCAATGAATGTAAAAAACATTGCAATAACTAAAATTTCATTAATGGCCATAACTAGTCTTCTCTGCCTGTTATCAGTGTATGTAAATTACGCAGTAGCCTTGAAACAACAGCAATCGCTAACAGTGCAAAACTAATTGGAATAACAGCTTTAATTGCCCATCTGTAAGGTAAACCTACTGGTGAGTTTGACGATTCATTGATTGAGAAAGAACTCTCAACATAAGGGATGCCGTTGTATATAACGACAAAAATAAACGGTAATATAAAAAATATAGCGCCAACTACTTCCCATCGAATGGCATTACGTTTTTTTATTTTTTCAGCAATAACATCAACACGTACTTGGCTATTAGTAATTTCAGCATACGACAAACCAAACATCATACCAATTGCATAAAAGTGCCATTGAATTTCCTCAAAGACGATAAGGCCGTTGCTAAAGCCATAACGCATAATGACATTGATTAAAATAGCAAAAATTAATAGCACATAGCTCCAGCAAAAAATAAGTGCTGAGTAATGAACCACTTTGCTTAGAAGGTTAGATATTTTTATTAAAACAGAATCACTTGGCATGGATGGCGGATTTTCTAGTTGGTGGCTTACAGACATGGATATAAGCTCCCTTGTTAGGTCATGATGCAAAAAGAGGGAAAAGTGCAAACACTTTTCCCATTAAATGTATGTAAGCTAAACGGGTAAGATTAATTACGTGGTAAAAATGCATTCTTTTCCCATAAAGCATAGTCTTCACGGAAAGCACTTAAGTCGGCCCAAATTTTAGCGAAGTCGGCATCTTTAGCTTTTTGCTCATCAACCACGCTATCCCATGTGCTTTTAAATGTATTCAACATATCTTGTGACCAATAAAGATTTTTAACACCGTTTTTAATGTTTTCTCGCATAACCGGTGCTTGAATAGCTTCACCCAATGCTAAGGCATCAAGCGTAGCTGCACGACAAAGTTGAGTAATAACCGCTTGCTGGCTTTTGCTCATGCCTTTCCATGTGTCTTTGTTGATAAGCAGCTCAAATACGGTAGCTTGTTGATGCCAACCAGGATAATAATTAAATTTTGCAATCTTACTAACGCCTATACGTTTATCGATCGCGGGCATTGAAAATTCAGTTGCGTCAATAGCGCCTTTTTCTAAAGCTGGAAAAATTTCACCGCCTGGAAGACCTACAGTACTAACACCTAACTTCTCCATAACCTCAGCGCCTAAACCAAAGAAACGCATTTTTAAGCCTTTTAAATCATCAGCCGTTTTAATTTCTTTTTTAAACCAACCTGATGTTTCGGGAGCAATCACGCCACATACTTGCGTTTTTACGTTAAAGCCAGATTTGTCATACAGCTCTTGGTGCAACTTAGCGCCGTTGCCATACATAAACCATGCTAAATATTCAGGTGCTTCTGGACCAAAAGGAACCGCTGAAAATAAACGTGCAGCAGGCATTTTGCCACCCCAATTACCCGGCGTTGCATAGCCAGCTTGTACTTTGCCTGTCGACACAGCATCTAGAATTTCGCCTGATGCAACTAATTTTTTAGGTTCGTATAATTTTATTTTGATAGAGCCATTACTAAGTACATCGACATTATCAGCCAAATATTTTGCTGTTGAGCCTAAGCCCGGTAAATGTGAACCATAGTAAATAGGCATTTTAAGTAATACCGCTTTATCGCTGGCAGCCATGACGGGTGCAGACAGATATGAAGCGGCGATAAACGCTAACGTAGCAGTTATGATAATTTTCATTCAATATTTCCTCATGATTATTACAATTATGGTTATTTTGTAAACCTTAATGTCCCCCCACCAATAAATAGATCGTTATAGTGATTAAAACCCTATAAACACCAACAATTTGGTTAATTGGTAATACCATTATCAATGTTGTGGCGATAAGTTATATTTATTTATTTTCTTTGTCAAATAGAATTTGGTACTTTTTCTAATTAAAACTAACAAAAAGCTGGTTTTTTTCTAGAAATACGAATATCATACTTACATTGAAATTGGTAATACCAATTTAGTTGCTTATCGATATGAGCATAAATACACCCTAATTGAACAAATGTTGGAGATAGTTATGCGGCTACATGATTGCCATAATTTTCATGATTTTAGAATTTTGGCGAAGAAGCGCTTGCCGAGCCCCATTTTTAATTACATCGATGGCGGCTCAGACGATGAAAGTACCTATCGAAGAAATACAGCGGCATTCGAGGACTGCGATTTGCTACCCAATGTATTAGCGGGCGTTAAAGATGTCGACTTATCTGTCACCATAATGGGGCAAAAGCTAGATATGCCCGTATATTGTTCACCAACAGCATTACAACGTTTATTCCATCACCAAGGCGAAAGAGCCGTTGCCTCAGCCGCAGAAAAGTACGGCACGATGTTTGGCGTCTCCTCTTTAGGAACCGTAAGCTTAGAAGAGATAGCAAAACAAATAGACACTCCTCAGGTATATCAATTTTATTTTCACAAAGACCGAGCCTTAAATCGAGCAATGATGACTCGCGCCAAAGAAGCGGGCATTCAAGTAATGATGCTAACCGTTGATTCAATTACAGGTGGTAATCGCGAGCGCGACTTAAGAACTGGATTTTCTATCCCTTTTAGACTGACACTAGGCGGAATGCTGCAGTTTGCGATAAAACCCATGTGGGGCATTAACTATGTCACACATGAAAAATTCCGACTACCCCAGCTTGAAGACCATGTAGATATGAGCCATGGCGCAAGCTCAATAGGCGACTACTTTACCAATATGCTTGACCCATCCATGAACTGGGACGATGTCGCTGAAATGGTAAAATTTTGGGATGGAGAATTTTGTTTAAAAGGCATTATGACGCGAGAAGACGCCCGCAAAGCGGTAGATATTGGTTGCACGGGCATAATAATATCCAATCATGGTGGTCGGCAATTAGATGGTTCTCGAAGTTCATTTGACCAATTAGCCGAAGTCGTTGATGAAGTTGGCGATGAGATTGATGTTATGTTTGATAGTGGTGTGCAACGCGGTACGCATGTACTTAAAGCATTGTCCTTAGGCGCAAAAGCCGTTGGTATTGGTCGAATGTACTTATACCCATTAGCCGCGGCAGGCCAAGCCGGTGTCGAGCGAGCCTTAGGCTTAATGCGAGCAGAGATTGAGCGAGATATGAAATTAATGGGCTATAATTCTATAAGCCAATTATCTCGTGATAACCTGCGTTTTCGTCGATAATACAAAAACTGCCGTGCCGTTTTTTTCATCACTAGATGATAATCAGGTAAGATATTAGGTAATCATTTACACCTTAATGACTCGTGGAGAATTTCTTGATTCGTAAAAATCAGCCTAAACACACTCGTATTTCTGATGTGATACTAGAACGGCTGAATAATATGATTTTAGCCGGCACCTATCAATCAGGTGAACGGCTGCCGTCCGAAAGAGTATTAGCCGAACAGTTAGATACATCTCGACCGTCTGTTCGTGCGGCTTTATCTAAACTTGAGTCACAAGGCTTAATTATTCGCGTACAAGGTGGTGGTACCTATGTTTCTGACAAAGTGGAAACATCTTTTTCCGACCCCTTATTAGCACTCTTTCAAGAAAACGAAGACTTTAAGTACGATGTACTAGAATACCGTCACGCCCTCGAAGAAGCCTGTTGTTTTTTAGCCGCAGAAAAAGCAACGCCAGAGGAAAAACAAAATATTAAACAAAAATATGATGAATGGTTAGTGCTGCATGAAGCATTAAATGGCCCGGAAGTCGAAGCTGAAGCTGACCTAGCATTTCATTTATCAATAGCCGAAGCCACGCATAATTATATTTTACCTCATGCAATGAAAAGCTCTCTTAAAATGATTGAAGAAAGCGTTACGGCAAATTTAAAAACACTCTATCGTGCACCCGAACGACGTAAAAAAATAGTCGAGCAACACACCGCTATGTTAAATGCCATTTTAGCTGGCGACGGCGATGCAGCTAAAGCGTCTGTACGTAATCACTTAGACTTCGTTAGAACAGAAATAGAAAAAGCCGATATCCAACAACAACGAGAAAGTCGTTTAAACAAAAGCAAAGCAATACTTACTGCTAAAAACCAGGAATAACTATGAGCTCTGCACTGCTAATAGAGCGTATATTTTTTACTGTATTTCCTTTATTAGCCATCGCCTCTATTGGTTATTTCTATGCTAAAAATAAATCCCTCGATATGAGTGCAGCGAATGCGGCCAATATTGATATTTTTATTCCCGCATTATTATTCTCTGTTTTATCAGCGAAGTCCTTTGAATTTTTATCATATAGTTATTTAGCCTTAGGCGCTTTTTTTATCGTTATTGGCTCAGGTATTTTATTGTTTCCTATTTGTCGACTTTTACATGTTAAACCCAAAACATTCTTGCCACCCATGATGTTTAATAATAGCGGCAACCTTGGTTTGCCCCTGGTGATTTTGGCATTTGGTAAAGAAGCTTTACCCGCAGGTGTAGTCTTATTTATTGTCGAAAACTTATTACACTTTACGGTAGGTATTTATATACTAAACCGTAAGACCAACCCCCTACAATTACTTAAAATGCCAATGATAGTGGCTACATTTGCTGGCCTAGCATGGAGTTATTTTCAGTTACCTGTTTACCCCCCAATACGCACTGCCATCGATATGTTAGGACAAATAGCAATTCCGCTCATGTTATTTACATTAGGAGTACGTATGACAGAGGTTGATTTTTCACATTGGAAAATAAGCCTTTGGGGCGCGTTACTATGCCCTCTTAGCGGTTTGTTAATAGCATTAATGGTATTACAATTTATCCCGCTTGAACCTATACACGTGAGCTATTTATTATTATTCTCCATTTTACCACCCGCATTACTTAACTACATGGTGGCAGAACGTTTTGGTCAAGAACCACAGCAAGTAGCAGCCATTGTTTTAATTGGTAATATGGCCAGTTTATTTACCGTACCTCTGACTTTATTTTTTATTTTATAATGTGTCGAGTATATTTTTATAGTAACTACTGGCATATGTGCTTTTAAATAAAGGTTTATTGTTTAAATAGCTTGTTATTTACACTGAGTGTTATACCCTACATACTTCCGTTTTGTCATTTATCCTAGATAGATAGCTGGCCGAGCCCCAACTATGTAGGCCGCTTAATGACAAACCCTCGCTTATGCTATCAAACGATCGAGTTTGGAAAAATAGATATACACCTTTGTACCTTACGAGATAAACAAGAGTTTTATGACCCTGCCGGTGTTGCCGAAGCCTTGGGTATATCTTCAGCCACTTGGCCGCTATTCGGCGTTATTTGGCCATCTAGCCTGGTACTTGCACACTATATTTCTGATTACCAAACAAAGTCAAAGCGCATTCTAGAAGTTGGCTGCGGGATGGCACTAAGCAGTCTACTCTTAAATAAACGATCGGACAGTATCACTGCAACCGACTACCATCCAGAGGTTGAACACTTTCTAAAACGCAATGCCTTACTTAATAAAGACGCACCTATTGCTTATGAACAAGTTGATTGGGCTGCTACGCATGATGAGCTGGGGGTTTTCGATTTAATTATTGGCAGCGATATATTATACGAAGATCAACATATCGCCTTACTGGTTAACTTTATTGAAAACCACGCCAAACCAATATGTGAAGTTATACTCGTAGACCCAGGGCGTGGCAGAAAAAATAAATTAAGTGCCGAAATGATCAAACTAGGTTACAAAGCTGATCATATAAAACCTAAGCATACGGACTATCTTGAAAAAGAGTTTAAAGGGCATATTCTTAAATTTACACGTGGACTTTAATTTTACGGTAAAATAAAAAATACTTATATTGTTGCTGCCTAAAAAGCTTTCTGTTTTAATAGAAGAGGAAAAACGTCATGAAAAAATTTATTATCATTGCTTTTATCGCTTACACCTCTTTAACCTCTGCCGCAACAGATATAACACCGCCTAATATGGAATTAGGTCACTGGATAACAACCATCGATCAATCCGCTATTATCGAGCAAGCACTCGCATCGCTTCCAGAAGAAAGCCGTGTAATGGCACTAAAAATGATGAAAGAAAAAATGCAAAGTTCAACCCGCTCTGAACAATGTATTACAAAAGACGCTTTACGTAATTTTGACAAAAGTATAAAAGATACATTTAGTGACATTAACAAAAAAGATTGTAGCTTTGATGTGACTGAAAGTACGAACAAAAAATTTGCAGCAACAATGACTTGTCCTGGCACTGTTACACAAATAACAACAGATGTTATTAACTCAAAACGCAATGAATCAACCATTGTAATAGGTGTAGGTGCTGCTGAAAAAACCTTGAAAGCCGTTTCTGAATGGAAATCGAGCGTTTGCCCTTAAATTATTTAGGGATATT
This sequence comes from Gammaproteobacteria bacterium, assembly GCA_020630145.1. Lineage (GTDB taxonomy): Bacteria > Pseudomonadota > Gammaproteobacteria > HTCC5015 > HTCC5015 > JAHDBX01. The sequence goes on from JAHDBX010000006.1 coordinate 12,279, forward strand.
AGCAAAGACTATTTGTGAAGCCATGAGTAGTCGTTACAACCGTTTAATAATAAAAACTCTGCCCTTTTAATAGGGAACTACGCCTTTTAATTTAGCAAAGCCATAAGCATTTACTGTTGTAGCATCTTTTATTGTGCCATCTACAATCATAGACTCAAACTCTTTCAGGCTAAACCGTTTAGAAATCAACCCTTCCTCTTCGTCATCCAGCTTTTTAGTGGTTTTACTTAACTCGCTTGCAAAATACATATGATAGCCTTGGCTTGAATAACCAGTAGCAAGGTATTGGTGACCAAGATATTGTATCGAACCAGCCACTAGCCCCGTTTCCTCTTCCAGTTCCCCTGCTGCTAATAAATCAGGATCAACATTCGGTTTACCCTCCCACGAACCTTGTGGCAACTCCCAGCAACGGCATTCAACAGCGTATCGATATTGTTCAACCAGGTAAATATATTCATCTTCAATCGGCAGCACCACAACAAAGTCAGGCTTATCAACAACACCAAAAATACCTTCCCTGCCGCTTTGTCGACGTACTTTGTCTTCACGTACACGCATCCAGCGGTTTTGGTACACAAGAGTACTTTCTAGCATTTCTATTTCTTTCACGTAAATACACTCACCTTGATAATAAAGCTATAAAAACTTATAAGCTGTTTTAGCCATACTAGCAATGAACGAAATAGAAACAATTAACGTATAAACACAATACTACTTGCCTTAGTAACACTGCCAGTACTGGCGTGAATGCATATCGCCTGAAAAGTTGTCTTCAAAAATACATCCGAAATTTTACCCGCCTTTATTATGCATTAACTAAATTGCCGTAATAAACTAACGCGCTGATAATAAAGCAAAATATCCACTGCCCAAGTACGAATAATTGTTTACTATTATTCTTTGAAACAAAAACCGTGCATAGCCATACGACACCCGTAACAAAGTAGTAAATACTTAATAATAAAAGCACCTCATACTTCGCTTGAATAAAATCACTTATTGCAAGTACCATAAAAAGAACACTCGTCAATAATAAATCAACACTTACCCAATGCCAGCCGCTTCTAACTTGAACCCACGTCTCTTTAATTTTTTCCTTACTATCAGATGCAGGTTTTAATTGTTTATATTCTGTATCACCTATAAAGGCATGAGCAAAAAAAGCGATTAATGACAATATGCCTGCAATTAATATAGGTATATTCATTTGGTTTATTTATCCTTTAAGTATAAATCTTAGTTCGTACAATTTTGAGTTGTGTTTTTTGATATTTTTTTATTATATGCCGTACTTTGCAAGAAGCGCATAAGCAATACCCAAGAGCAATATCAAGGGTGAAAAATATACTGTATCGAGCTTAGCAAAATTACTGTTATAAACTTTTTTAAATATACCAACATACTTAAAATCACCAATGCCTCGTATTATAAAAATAAAGGCAACAAAGTAGGCAATATAAGATATAAAACCTGTTACATACGCTACAGGCCAAATCAGCTGAATTGACAATATCGCCAGACTTAACAAAACACAAGCAACAGCAAAAATCATTGGCCGTGGAGGAATAAAATTATCTTTTCCTTCTAAGGTGGGGCCCGCAGAACTGAGTCCATAGTTACCACCCAATGCCCAATAAAAATGGAGCAAGGAAACCGCTGTCATTATTAAAGCTGTAATTATTGCTAGAGTTGTCATATCCGTTATCTATATCATTCCTTATTAATATTGTACGCATAATATTTAAGGCAACTACTGTGCAACTCGTGTTAGCGAGTCCAGCCTACGCTTTTTGCAGACGTTTTTTAATGTGCTTGTTATAAATATACAGCAAAGAAACCTTCATGTTGAGTAGCCTCACCACAAATTTCATCCCAGTCAGCCTTGTTCGCAACGAAAATATGGTTTTCAATTTTCGCATCAACCAAATTATTGAAAGCACCGGCTGGAACCCAGTATTTATCACCTGTTCGAAAAACATTAGGAACTGTTGAGCCGCAATTTGAGCAAAAGCTAACGCTATACCCAGACTCTTTTTTGAAACTAGATATTAAGCCTTGGCCTGATAACCAAGCAAAATTTTCAGATTGACAAAAAAAACCTGTTTGGGAAGCTGAGCCTGTTTGCTTCTGGCAAATAGAGCAATGACATTGATAGAGTTTGCTAATATTCTCAGCTACTTCATAAGTGACCTTGCCGCAAACACATTCACCTTTCATAATTTCTCCATGTATTCATAAGGCCGCGCATTGTTAGGCATTTTCATTACCGCCATCAACTGCAATATCAAAATGAAAGACATCTTCCATAGCCCCCAATTTTGAATACAGCGCTATAGCGGGTTTGTCTTCTATACCTTTATCGGCTTGAACATAAATCACATACGCACCACGTGCAGCAGCAATAAGCTTTAGTTCTTGAATTAGGGAAGTGGCAATACCCATTCTGCGATGGGTAGAGACTACCGCAAGATCGTAGATATAAATTTCGCTTCGTTGTTGTTCAAATTTCTTAAGTTCATACGAAACGATTGCAGCTACAACTTGTTCTCCTTCTACAGCAGCCACAGCAATAAAGCTGGGTGTGCTAAGCAATGTTTGAAGATAACTTAATGATGGCTTGTTGTTGGAATAATTCTCTTTATCATCAAACACCTCAGCAAACATCGCGTTTATAGATTGCAACAGGGCACCATCATTTTGAGTGAGATGGATAATCTTGACTGACATTAATTTGCCTCCTGAAGCTTAACGTTCTAATCACCGGCAAACAAAAGCCGAGTGAAGCGGCGCTTTTGATTTTCCAGTGGAGTTACTTGTTAGCTTTATATCCATACATCATTGACCGCTGTAATTTCGCTAGCATCTTCATCACCCGTGTTTAAAACACCACGCGGTTCGATTAGAAGCATTTTTACTTCCTTTTCGGCATATGGCTTATGTTCAACACCTTTTGGGACAATATACATTTCACCGGCAGATAAATTAACATTCCCATCTCTAAAATCTATACGTAGCTGACCTTCTAAGACAATAAACGTTTCGTCTGTATCAGCGTGGTTGTGCCAAACAAAATCACCTTCAATCTTTACAATTTTAAATTGATAGTCGTTCATCTCTGCTATCACTTTAGGTGTCCATTGTTCACTGAACAAACTTAATTTATTTTTAAAATTGATTGATTGATAAGTCATACTCTTTACCTTTGAAAGCTAAGGCCACCATAAACGGATGCCGAAGCATCGCGTAGGCAGTCCGGTTGTAACCACGTCTCTTGTGCTTGGAACGAATTTAATGGCTTTTATACATTATTACCTTTTGTCTTAATAAA
>JAHDBX010000007.1 GCA_020630145.1 Gammaproteobacteria bacterium
CGATGTTAGAGCAGCTGGAATCTGTTGCGCGCGACATTGATGCAGATACAAAAACACGTGTTGTAATATTAACAGCAAGTGGCGACAAAGCCTTTTGTGTAGGGGCTGATATTAATGAATGGGCTGCACTAGAAGCCTTGGATATGTGGCGGCACTGGGTTAAGCGTGGCCACCGGGTGTTTGATCAGTGGGCACAGTTAAGACAGCCAGTTATTACTGCCATTAATGGCTATGCTTTTGGTGGTGGTTTGGAGTTAGCCATTGTCGGTGATATTCGTATTGCAGCTACTCATTCACAATATTCCTTACCTGAAGCCAGCATATCAACATGCCCAGGTTGGTCGGGTTCACAACGCTTAGTCAAAATAATTGGTACTAGTCAAACGAAATACTTAGCCTTAAGTGGACAACGCTTAAGTGCCCAGGCAGCACTTGCCTGTGGCTTAATACATGAAGAGGTCACCCCAAGTGAACTGCGGGCGCGGGCGCTTGAACTTGCTAATAATATGGCGAGTAAAGCCCCCGTTGCCTTGCAGTTAACTAAGCAACTAGTTAATGCAGCATCTGGTGAAGGTACTGCCGCAGTGCTGGAGTCTATGGCAGCAGCCGTAGCGGCAAGTACTGCTGATGCCAAAGAAGGCATCACAAGTTTTCAAGAAAAACGCCCGCCTAATTATCAAGGGCATTAATTCCAATATTAACAATACGAGACAGTTATGAACGTTAAAAACAAAACGGCTTCTGCTGAGATATTATCTCATCCTCCTTTTCAGGGAAAACTATTTATCAATGGTGAATGGGTTAATGCCGAAGATGGTGCAAGCCTAGAGCGTTATTCGCCTGCACATAACAAATTGGTTGCAACATATGCGCAAGCAGGTGTTGCCGATGCAGAGAAAGCGATAGCGGCAGCAAGGCAAGCGTTTGATAAAGGACCCTGGCCAAGAATGTTAGGTGCTGAGCGTGCTGAGGTTTTACGTAAAGTAGCAGATGGTATTCTTGCAAAGAAACATGAAATAGCTTTATTAGAAACATTAGAAAACGGTAAGCCATTAGAACAATCCTTAGCTGAAATAGAAGGTGCTGCTGATCTTTGGCACTATGCAGCAACACTTGCGCGTAACTTGCATGGAGATAGTTATAACACCTTGGGGCAAGATACTTTAGGTGTTGTGCTGCGCGACCCTATTGGTGTAGTAAGTATGATCACACCTTGGAATTTCCCTTTCTTAATTGCTAGTCAAAAATTACCTTTTGCGCTTGCAGCGGGTTGTACTGCGGTTGTTAAGCCTGCTGAAGTGACCTCAGGTACAACGGTAATGCTAGGCGATATTTTGCTTGATGCAGGTATGCCAGCAGGCGTTGTAAATATATTGGTTGGGCGTGGCAGAGTCATTGGTGAAGTGATGGTGAATCACCAAGATGTTGATATGTTGTCTTTTACTGGTTCGACAGAAGTGGGTAAAAAAGCAGTGGCTAAATCAGCCGAGACTTTGAAAAAAGTGTCGATGGAGTTAGGTGGCAAGAACCCTCAAATTATTTTTGACGATTGTGATTGGGATGCCGCTGTTGATGCAAGCGTATTTGGTATTTACTTTAATGCGGGCCAATGTTGTAACAGTGGTAGCCGTATTCTTGTGCACGAATCTATCGCAGATAAATTTGTTGCTGAAGTAGTTGAACGTTCAAAGCAAGTCAAAGTAGGTGATCCATTAGTGCCGGGTGTGCAAGTGGGGGCAATTACAACGGACAAACAACTCGAAACTATTTTGTCTCACATCGAAGGTGCACGTAAAGATGGTGCAAATATTGTATTGGGCGGTTCACGTATAGATGGTGAGGGCATGTATATCGAACCGACTATCGTAACGGGTGTAACACCTGATATGGATATAGCAAAAGAAGAAGTTTTTGGGCCAGTACTGTCTGTACTGACATTTAAAGATTTAGATGAAGCCATTGAATTAGCAAATTCAACACTGTTTGGTTTGTCTGCTGCGGTATGGAGTCAAGATTTTTCAACTTGTATTACAGCAGCTCGACGCATTAATGCAGGTACAGTTTGGGTGAATACCTTCCTTGAGGGGCATGCTGAACTACCTTTTGGTGGTTATCGTGAAAGTGGGATTGGGCGCGAGTTGGGGCGTGCTTCTGTTGAGGAATATACCGAAACTAAAACTTTGCATATGCACCTTGGTAAACGTACTAACTGGTACGTGCCTAAAGATTAAAGTTTTTAACAACGTAGTAAAAATTGGAGAGAGGAAATGAAAAAAATGTATATAAAAAAATTAATGTTAAGTGCGGCATTATCTTTTAGTGTGTCGTTGCCTGCTATTGCTAGCGAAGTAGAAGTGTTGCACTTCTGGACCTCAGGTGGGGAAGGTCAAGCGCTTAATGTACTTAAAGATAATTTAGAAAAAGAAGGCGTGAACTGGAAGGATATGCCTGTTGCAGGTGGTGGCGGTGGTGATGCTATGACGACACTACGCGCACGAGTAACATCTGGAAATCCACCTTCTGCAGCATTGCTGATGGGCTTTGATTTATTGGACTGGGCAGACCTTGGTGTATTGTCTAACCTTAATAGCTTAGCAGAAAAAGAAAACTGGGATGCAGTTGTGCCTGATGCAGTAAAGAAATTTACTAAGGTCGATGGGAAATGGATTGCCGCGCCTTTAGCTATGCACTCTATTAATTGGGTTTGGGCAAATAAAGAAGTATTAGAAAAATCAGGTGTCAATAAAGAACCTAGAACATGGGATGAATTTATTGCTGCGGCTGAAAAAGTAAAAAAAGCCGGTTACACAGCTTTGGCACATGGTGGCCAAGCTTGGCAGGAAGCTACGGTTTTTGACAGTGTTGTACTGGCAACAGGTGGCGCAGAGTATTACCGTAAAGCGTTTATTGATTTGGACAGTGATGCATTAGCTTCGCCGACTATGTTGAGAATATTCCAAAGAATGTCTCAATTACGTGGCTTAGTAGATGATAACTTTTCAGGTCGTGATTGGAATGTTGCATCTAGCATGGTTATCAGTGGTAAGGCTGGATTTCAAATAATGGGTGATTGGGCAAAAGGCGAGTTTGCTAATGCGAATAAAGAACCTAATGTTGATTACTTATGTTTCCCTATGCCTGGAACAGCTGGTAGCGTGTCTTTCTTGTCAAATCAGTTCGCTATGTTTGATGCAGGTAAAGACAAACGTGCGGCGCAATTAAAAATGGCATCGTTAAGTCTAGACCCTAAAGTACAAGTTGAATTCAACTTGTTCAAAGGTGCAGTACCCGCACGTACAGATTTGTCTAATGAGAAATTTGATACTTGTGCTAAAAGAGCCTTGCGTGATATTACTTATGCAAATAAAGCCAACACTTTAGTGGGATCTATTGCTCATGGTCATGCTGTGCCTGCGGCTATTAAGAATGCTTTTTATGATGTGATTACTAATCACTTTAATGGCCAGTTAAGTGATGCTGAGGCAGCCGCTGAAATGATAGTTGCTGTAAAAGTAAATAAGTAGATATATCAATAAACATGCTATTCATAAATATTTTCAGGGTTTTAAAGGTATGACTACAACGGAACATTATGATGTAGTTATTATTGGTTCGGGTGTAGGTGGTGGTTCTGTTGCCTTGCAGCTGGCGGGTAGTGATGCACGCGTTTTGGTTTTAGAACGTGGGCCAACCTTACCTCGTGAAGCACAGAATTGGGATCCAGAAGCGGTATTCTGCGATGAGCGTTATCGCTGTTCTGAAACCTGGTACGCAGATGGAAAACCTTTTAACCCTGGCATGTTTTATTTTGTTGGTGGTCATACAAAGTTTTATGGTACAGCAATGTTCCGTTTTCGTGAACAAGACTTTGATGAGCTAAACCATGCAGGTGGTGTATCACCTGCATGGCCAATAAAATATGCTGACCTTGAGCCATGGTATGGCCAAGCTGAAAAAATATTTGGCGTACGCGGTCAAGCAGGTGTTGATCCAACCGAGCCTTTCCGAAGTAGTGAGTTTACGCATGGGCCTGTACCGCATGAACCACTTTTGCTAGATATAGAAAAACGCTTGCAAGCACAAGGCTTGCAGCCTTTTCCTATGCCCAGTGCAATTGATTCTGGTTCTGGTGGGCGTTGTCAGCGCTGTGCTAATTGTGATGCTTTTCCCTGTAAGGTTGATGCAAAAGGTGATGCTGAAATTAAGCTTATTCAACCTGCTACGCAATCAACAAATGTTGAGTTGCGTTCGGGGGTACGTGTTGAACGCTTAATCACAGATGAAAGTGGCCAACGGGTAATCGCTGTTGAAGTGGTAGAAGGTAAGAATAAATATAAGATTAATGCTGACTTATTTGTATTAAGCGCAGGCGCTATTAACTCAGCTGCTTTGCTGTTGCGTTCTGCTAATACTAAGCATTCGCGTGGTTTGGCAAATAGTAGTGATGTTGTTGGGCGTTACTATATGACGCATAACACCTCAGCATTAATGGCTGTACACCCATTTAAGATAAATACAACACGTTTTCCTAAAACCTTAGCCGTGCATGATTTCTATTTTGGTGATGAATCATCATCTTATGATAAGCCACTGGGAAGTCTACAATTGTTAGGGAAAATACGTGAACCCATGTTACGACAACCGCTTTCATATGCACCTAAGTTTGTGCGCACTGCTTTAGCCAATCGTAGTGTTGATTGGTATGCGCAAAGTGAAGACCTGCCTAGAAAAGATAGCCGCATAAGTTTGCGAGACGATGGCTCTATTAACATGTCGTGGCAACGTAGCAATATGGCTGCACATAAACGCTGGGTAAATAAATGCAAGAAAATTTTGCGTAAAACGGGTTACCCCATTGTATTGGCAAAATCGTTTGGTACTGAAGTGGTTTCACATCAATGTGGCACTGTACGCTTTGGTGATGATCCAACGAATTCAGCTTTAGATGTGCATTGTAAGGCTTGGGATCATGACAATCTTTATGTTGTCGATACCAGCTTTTTCCCGTCATCTGCTGCTGTTAACCCGGCTTTAACTTTGGCTGCACAGGCTTTGCGTGTTGGGCGGCATATACGAGAGAATGTTTTATCATGAGTCAATCTAAACCTGTGGCATTAATTACAGGAGCAAAAGGCGGTATTGGTGTCGGTATTGCTGTAGAGCTGGCAAAACGTGGTTTTGACTTAGCACTAACAGATATTAATACGGTTAATTCTAGGCATCTAATGAAAGTCATTGAGCCTTATGATGCACGCGCACAGATGTTTAAATGTGATTTGGCAGACACAGATTCGCATGAGAAGTTGCTTGCAGATGTACTTGCATGGGGTGGCCCAATTAGTACTTTGGTTAACAGTGCGGGTATAGGTTCACCATCACGTGGTGACTTATTGGATATTGCTCCGAATTCATTAGATCTTGTTCTAAACGTGAACTTGCGTGGCACATTTTTTCTTACTCAAGCTGTAGCTAAACATATGCTTGATACTGAATCTGATCATCCCCGCTCAATTATCACAGTGTCTTCTGTTAGTGCAGAAATGGCTTCTATAGAACGAGCCGAGTATTGTATTTCTAAGGCGGGTTTAAGCATGATGATTAAATTGTTTGCTTTGCGTTTGGCAGAATTGGGGGTGGGTGTTTTTGAAGTTAGACCCGGTATTATTCGTACGCCCATGACCGAGGGTGTAGCAACTAAATATGATCAGCGTATAGCAGATGGCTTAGTGCCAACAGGGCGCTGGGGATACCCCAAAGATGTTGCTGGCCCCGTAGCAACATTGGCTTCTGGTGAGTTTGCATTTTCTACTGGCAGCATTATCAATGTTGATGGTGCCTTATCTATTCAAAGGTTTTAGTAATGACAAATTATGATTACATAATTACAGGCGGCGGCTCAGCAGGCAGTGTATTAGCTAACCGTTTAAGCGCTGACCCCGATATAAAAGTATTATTGATTGAAGCGGGTGGTTCTGATTGGCATCCATTTTTTCATTGGCCAGCAGGCTTTGCAAAAATGACCAAAGGTATTGGCTCTTGGGGTTGGCATACGGTGCCTCAAAAGCATATGAAGAATAGAGTGATACGTTTTACACAAGCAAAAGTGATAGGCGGTGGTTCGTCAATCAATGCACAAATTTATACGCGCGGCGTGCCTGCTGATTATGATGATTGGGTGAGTCAAGTTGGCGCTGATGGTTGGTCATATAAAGATGTTTTGCCATATTTTAAACGTTCTGAAAATAATCAACGTTATGCGAATGACTATCATGATTACGGTGGTTTGCTAGGCGTATCAAATCCCATTAGTCCTTTACCCGTATGCGAAAGTTTTTTTCAGGCTGGTCAAGAACTAGGTATACCGTTTAATCAAGACTTTAATGGAGCCGAGCAAGAAGGCTTAGGTTATTACCAATTAACGCAATTAGATGCGAAACGTTCCTCAACGTCGACTGGTTTTTTAAAACCAGCACTAAAGCGAAAGAACTTAACAGTGATGATGAAGTCGCAAGTGCTACGTGTTTTACTTGAAAATAATCGTGCTGTAGGTGTAGAGATTACAAGTGGCAATAATGGTAAGCGTAAAACGGTTTATGCAAACCGTGAGGTGATTGTTTCATCTGGTGCAATTGGTTCACCTAAACTATTAATGCAATCAGGTATTGGTCCGGCTGAACATTTAGAGTCAGTCGGCGTAAAGTGCTTACATAATTTGCCGGGTGTCGGGTCAAATTTACAAGACCATTTAGATTTGTTTGTTATTTCTGAATGTACGGGTAATCATAGTTACGATAAATACAATAATCCATTTTATGCAGCATGGGCAGGTATTCAGTACTTATTGCTAAAGAAAGGACCTGTTGCTTCGAGTTTATTTGAAACAGGTGGTTTTTGGTATGCCGATCCTCAAAAACAAGTACGTTCACCTGATATTCAATTTCATTTGGGCCTGGGCTCAGGTATTGAAGCCGGTATAAATAAAATGACTAATCCAGGCATTACACTAAATACAGCATATTTGCGACCCAAGTCTCGCGGTACGGTAAGGCTGAGTGCTGCTGATCCCCTTGCTGCACCATTGATTGATCCTAACTATTGGTCTGACCCTCATGATCGCGATATGGCCATTAAGGGCTTGCGTTTGGCGCGTGACATTATGAATCAAAGTGCACTGAAAGGTTTTGTGCAAAATGAAGTTTTGCCAGGTGCTGATTTACAGTCTGACGAAGAGTTATTTGATTATGCCTGTGAAAATGCAAAAACAGATCACCATCCTGTCGGTACATGTCGTATGGGGCAAGAGAGCGATTCTCAAAGTGTGGTAACACCAGAATTAAATTTGATTGGCATAGAAGGTTTGCGCGTTGTTGATGCGTCAGTTATACCTTTTGTGCCTTCATGTAATACCAATGCGCCAACAATTATGGTTGCAGAGAAGGGTGCTGATCATATTCTTGGTCGTATTGATGCACCTGTTAAATAGAAAGACGGAGAATAAAATGCAAATTCGTTTACCGCAGTTTGACGGTACATTAAAAAATTTTACTTTACAGGCTGAGCCTATATACCCAGACAGTGTAAGTAAAGGTTTCAACCGCACAGTATATGCCGCCGCTCATGTGGTTATAGACCCTGTTGCAACAATGGACCCATGGGATGCTTCCCCAGTTGTAGACTGGGATGCAACATTAGCTTTTAGGGAACATTTATACAAACTCGGTTTTAAAGTTGCAGAAGCAATGGATACGGCACAGCGTGGGATGGGTGTTGATTGGCCAATAGCGCGTGAACTGATGCAAAGGAGTATTCGTCATGCTCGCTCAGTTGGTGGTGACTTGGCTTGTGGTGTGGGTACTGATCAGTTAGTTGCAACTCACAATACATGCATTGCTGATGTAGAGGCGGCTTATAGAGAGCAGCTTGAAGTGGTTGAAGCTGAAGGTGGTCGTATTGTGCTTATGGCTAGTCGTGCTTTAAATCAGGTAGCGCGCACGCCAGATGATTATCTAAAGCTGTATGGAAAAATATTGCAAGATACAAGTCAACCCGTGGTGTTGCATTGGTTGGGCGAAATGTTTGATTCTGCCTTATATGGTTATTGGGGAAGTGTCGACCTTAGTCAAGCACTGAAAACAGTCGTGTTATTAATTAATGAAAATGTTGACAAGGTTGAAGGTATTAAAGTTTCCTTACTAGACCCGCAGTGGGAACTTGAGTTGCGTCGTTTATTGCCTGATAGCGTTAAGCTCTACACTGGAGATGATTTTAATTACGCTGAGTTAATAGCTGGTGATGATGATGGTTTTTCTCATGGTCTGCTGGGTATCTTTGACCCCATTGCACCAGTAGCTGCTTCGGCATTAAATGCTTTAGCAGCAGGCGATAAAGCGTTGTATCACCAATTGCTTGATCCCACTGTTGCATTATCGCGGGAAATTTTTCGTGCGCCAACTAAAAACTATAAAGCCGGTGTTGTTTTTTTAGCATGGTTAAACGGTTATCAAAATCATTTTTCTATGGCGGGTGGTTTAGAGTCATCGCGTGGCGTTGCACATTATGCGAAGTTATTTGAACTTGCTGATGCATGTGGTGTTTTAGTTAACCCAGATCTGGCTTTGTCTCGTATGCGACATTTCTTATCTGTATCGGCTGGTGTAGTTAACTAAGTTATTAAATTTACTATGATGAGAGTATAAGTTTGAGTGTAGATACTGAAAAACATGCAGAGAAAATTGATTTTTTAACGCGCTTATATAAAGAAGCCCTGGATGCCGCAGACCCTATGAAGGTAGTGCCTCCACATTTGCCTGCGGCTCCGCGCGGGCGTACAGTAGTTGTAGGAGTAGGAAAAGCGGCGGCAGCAATGGCTTGTGCTGTTGAAGAGAATTGGTCCGGGCCATTAGAAGGTGTAGTTGTTGTGCCTGAGGGCGCTGTTATGCCAACAAAGTATATTCATGTGCATGAGTCTAGCCACCCCGTGCCTGATGAACGCAGTATTGCTGGTGCTCAACTATTAATGGAAGCAGTCAGCGATTTAACGGAAGACGACCTAGTGATTGCGCTAGTATCAGGTGGTGGCTCAGCGCTTTGTGCTTTGCCAGCAGCCGGCTTAACTTTGGCTGATAAGCAGCATATTACCCGTGAGCTATTAAAACGTGGTGCATCGATATCTGAAATAAATGTGGTGAGGAAGCATTTGTCTGCCATTAAGGGAGGCAGGCTTGCTGCTCATGCTTATCCAGCAGAAGTCGTGAGTTTATTGATTTCAGATGTACCTGGTGATGATCCTGCTTTGATCGCCTCAGGCCCAACTTTAGCCGATGAGTCTACATGCCAAGATGCTTTAGATATATTACAGCGTTATGATATAGACGATATCGCTATTGTGAATGGTGCATTAAAATCAGGCGCATGGGAATCAATTAAACCAGGCGATTACAAAATGGCGCGCAACTCATACCATATTATTGCCAGTGCATGGGATGGCTTATCAGCAGCAGCTAAGCAAGCTGATAAAGAAGGTATGGCGTGTCATGTATTGTCTGATGTGATGGAAGGCGAAGCACGCGACTTAGCTAAAGCACATGCAGGCATTGCATTAAGTGTTGCAAGCCGTGGTGTGCCTTTTGAATTACCTTGTGTTGTTTTATCAGGCGGTGAAGCTACAGTAACGCTAAAAGGGCAAGGCAGTGGCGGGCGTAATACAGAGTTTATTCTGGCATTGGCACTGGCTCTAGAAGAGCATAATAGTATTTATGCATTATCTGCGGGTACGGATGGCCTAGATGGTACCGCAAATGCCGCTGGGGCATGGTTAGCACCTAATACTTTAAATCGTGCAAAGGCATTAGGTTGCAATGCGTTGCTAAGTTTAGATGAAAACGATAGCGCTACCTTATTAGATAAAGTGAATGCACTTATACATACTGGGCCAACTTTTACCAATATTAATGACTTTCGCGCAATATTAATTGAAGCGTAAACCTTATTTCTAAAACAGTATAAAACCTTAGACTAAAGAAGAGGCGTATTCCGATAAATCTTCAAGAATGTGCATCTTGCTTTCATCTTCAGCGTATTCCGTTGCGAGATTTTGTAGCTCTTGTTCAAATTCGTCTAAGGTAATGCTTGCACCACCATCTTTATGCAGTAAACGTGTTTGACGGTAGTCTTCCCAGTCTTGTATTTCTTGCTCAGTTAATGTTTGTGGGTAGTTGCGTGCTTTGTAACGGAACAATAAGGTTGTTAAACGCGGGTCGCTAAAATTAGCTTGCAAAGATGCCAGTTCATCGCTACTTGCATAACGCACACTGTCACATAAACGTTTGTCTTCATTAGGTATAAAACTGCCATAAAGATTTTGTTCAGCGTCATTAATACCGAGCGGGGCGCTATCAAAAACAGCCTGCATTTTTTCTGCTAATCCGGGTATCGCTTTTAACTCTTCGAGGTGCTGTAAGCAGCTATCAATATTGATCTGTGCACGTTCTTGTGCTGCGGCGTCTAAGGTTTTTAATGGTGCGATAAAGGGTGACTTATTAATGTGTATGCCTTTAAGATGAATACGCTCATTAGGGTCACTCAATTCACTAACCGGTGTAAATAAACGAGCTTGTATTTCATCGACGGATAATGTGGCTAAAATTTTGGGTGAGTAGCGTAAGTCATACGTAATCACAGCGTTAGCATTCGCTTTGTTATAAGCAATTGGCGCAACTAAGCTTGTGCATGCTAACTCGCTGGGTATTTTGCCGCTAACATGGACTAATGGTGATAGCATGTTTTTATTAATAATATCTTTAACCGTATTTTTATTGCGCAGTGATAATGCGTAATCAAATAATTTGGTTTGCGCAGTTTTTAATTTTTTAGCGATTTCTATCGTGGCAATAACATCGGCGAGCGCATCGTGAGCATCGCTATGTTCAATGCCGTTAGCTACACTTAATTGCTCTAATTTAAAACTAGGTTTACCTGCCTGTTCGCCGTCTTGGTGCGTAGGCCAATTGAGGCCTTCAGGCCTAAGAGCGTAAGCCGCACGCATTACATCCAGTAAATCCCAGCGTGAAGAGTTGTTTTGATACTCATGTGCATAGGGGTCATAGAAGTTGCGAAAAAACATAAAGCGCAGTATTTCACTGTCAAAACGTATACTGTTATAACCCACTACACAGGTTTTGCTTTGGCTGACTTCTTGATGAATCTGCTTAGCAAACTCCGCTTCAATACTGCCTTTTTCCCAAGCTAGTTGGGGTGTAATACCTGTTATTAGGCAGGCCATTGGCTGTGGCAAAGTGTCATTACTGGGTTTGCAGTAAATAACTAGTGGTTCACCAATAATGTTCAGGTCTTCATCTGTTCGTATACCCGCAAACTGACAAGGTTTATCTTTGCTTGGGCTAACGCCAAAGGTTTCAAAGTCGTACCAATAAAATGTAGGGGTATTTGTCACGTTAGTTCAGCCAGAATAAAAAAGGCTTTATATCATAAAGCCTATACAGAGGATTGTCGATTTATTGGAGTTTGTGACGTAAAAGCGCAGCACCTATATAGCTGAGGGGGAGAGGAGTCTATAGGTGCCGCGTATTTGCTTAATTCTGTTAGTGTGATGAGTAATTAAGCAATAACCTAAATCCATTTGAGTTATTTGATTAGGTTATTAGTAATAGTGCATATAGCATGCCAATTTTTTAAGTCGTTGATTGGCAAAGTATTGTTGTATGGTTTTGACAATTGCGTCAAAAAATACCGTCAAAAACAGCCGAAAAGTCAGGTTTTTACTTAAAAGAGCCATATCTATGCCTTTTTATAGGCACTTTTTAAAATATAATAGCGTCTTTTTACACTGACCAGAATGTTTTGGGGTTATTGACGTTTATGCCTATTGTTGTTGCTGCGCTTTATAAGTTTGTGCGCTTAGAAGATTATATTGATTTACAAAAACCATTACTGGAAGTTTGCCAAAAATATCAAATTAAAGGCACCTTACTGCTTGCTTTAGAGGGTATTAATGGCACCGTTGCGGGTAGTCGTGAAAATATGGATCAATTACTGGCTTATTTGAAGTCGAACAGCCGTTTTGAAGGGCTACAGCATAAAGAGTCATATACAGAAGACATGCCTTTTTTACGCATGAAGGTAAAGTTGAAAAAAGAAATTGTAACAATGGGGGTAGAAGATATTGATCCTACCGTATGTGTCGGACAATATGTTAAACCTACGGAATGGAATAAGTTGCTTAGTGATCCCGATGTTGTCCTGATTGATACGCGTAATGAGTATGAGTATGAAATTGGTACGTTTAAAGGTGCAATAAACCCTCATACGGATAGCTTTAGGGAGCTCCCTGAATTTGTAGCGAAAAATCTTGATCCTGCCAAGCATAAAAAAGTGGCTATGTTTTGTACGGGTGGTATACGTTGTGAAAAATCAACGGCTTATTTAAAGCAGCAAGGCTTTGATGATGTTTACCATTTGCAAGGTGGCATCCTTAAATATTTGGAAGAAGTACCGGTAGAGGAGAGCTTGTGGCAGGGTGAATGCTTTGTTTTTGATGAACGAGTGGCTGTTGACCATAGCTTAACTAAAGGTAAATATGATCAATGCCATGCTTGTCGTTTCCCAATTACACAAGAAGAAAAACAATCAGAACATTATCTACCTGGGGTTGCATGCCCTAGGTGTTATGATAAGACAACAGCAGAGCAGCGCGAACGTTTTGCCGAGCGTCAAAAACAAATTCAGTTAGCTAAGGAACGTGGGGAAGCCCATTTGGGGAGTTAATTTATTAGCCTTAATGGTTAACTATACTTACAACAGCACAAAATTGAGGTAGTAAGATGAATATAAAAGTAATCAGTTTATTATCACTAGTGAGTCTGCTTTTAATTAGCGTTGTTTTGCATGCTAACAATATTGCTGACAAAGCGATTGTTGTCAGGTTGTCTAATTTAAAATCAAAGGCAAGTTTTACTGCGCCAACTATTAAGCAAGTTAAGCTAGGTTATCAAGTTTCAATTGTTTCTAAACAAGGTGCTTGGGTACAAGTGCAAGGTATACAAGATGCTAGCCGGGGTTGGTTAAGGTCATATCAACTTAGAAGCAATGTCAGTGCTAAAAGTCTTCAGCTTGCACAAAATAAATCATCAGAAAGTAATGGTCTTGCCGATTTATCTCGCAGTACATCGGCTTTACTTGGTACAAGCAAGAAAAAGAAATCCGGTAGTAGCGTAGTGGCGACTATTGGCATACGTGGTTTAAGTGAACAAGAGTTAAAACAAGCCAAGCCTAATCCTGTTGAGTTTAAAAAGATGCAGAGTTATGCGAGCAATAAAAAATTAGTTGCGCAATTTGCTCAGCAAACTAAATTGCAGGTGGCTAAATAATGTCTATAGCAATAAAAAAACGTATTATTTTTATCATCGTGGCATTTATTTGCTTGTCGGCTTTTAATTTAAAAGACTTGAAACGAGATTTAAAAAAAGCCAAAGAAAATGTGAATAAGGTAAAAGCGGTTACTGGCAAATTTACCGAGAAGGATGAGGTTGAGATGGGGGGCGTGATTATTAGCTCCTTATTAGGTGCTGCGCCTTTAGTGAACGATGCAACGGTTCAACGCTATATTAATAATGTCGGTTACTTAATTGCTCAACATAGCCAACGTCCTCATTTGCCATGGACTTTTGGTGTGATAGATAATGAAAACATTAATGCCTTTGCTGCACCGGGTGGCTATATTCTCGTGACGAAAGGCTTAATGCAATATATGCAAAATGAAGCTGAGTTAGCAGCAGTATTAGCACATGAAATTATTCATGTTGAACATAAACACCACTTGAATATATTAAAGAAAAATTCACAGCTGAATATAGCGGCTGAGTGGGGCGTAAAACAGTTAGATAATAAGAAGAAAGAAAAACGAGTAACAAAATTAGTCAATGCCGGCACTACAATGTATGCACGCGGCTTAGATAAAAATGCTGAATATGAAGCAGATTTAAAAAGCGTTAAACTAGTATTGAAGGCGGGTTATGACCCATTTGCTATGCTTGATATACTCACTACGCTTGAAAGCTTACACACCGCATCAACTAAGTTAGCCTTATTAACGAAAACACATCCATCTTTCAGTAGCCGGATTGACAGTTTAGATCGGGGCATTGATGCTATGATACCGTCTGACTATCGCGGCCAGCGCGTAGAGCAAAGGTTTTTACAAATCAAACAACGTTTAGACTAAAGTAGTAGGTAAGAGTAATCGTGTTGAAAAAAATTATTAATATATTAGGCGCGCAACGTTTTTCATTGGCCCTGCTAACTTTTGTCTGTATTGTGCTATGTTTTTTTGCAGATACGAGTTTGCCCCACCACGGTTGGTATTTAATACTTTCAGTTGTTGTACCAGCGGCACCGCCTTTATTATTCATGGTATACGGCCTTGATCTCTTAATGAGCCGGGTTTGGCGGCACGAATTTGGTCAAGAGCAAGTGCGTCGTTTTGATATTATTGCTATTTTTGATTTACTCGTCATGCTTTTATTGGCGGCTGTTTGGCTCCCCATTTTTTTAGCATAAAACGTTTAGTTACAAGTGGTATTAATTTTTTAAATATTAAGCATAGTCTGTACTGTATTGACTAATGTAAAAACATACCTTTTCGCCAAAAAAATTTCCACGTCTTCAAATTTCAATTCGTTTATAATCTGGCGGCTACATAATATCGTTACAAAAAGTTTTTCTTCAGTCGATAAAGGTTATCAAACTAGTTACAAACGTAAATGGTTTGACTAGCAAATAATAAGTATACAGAAAGGTGCCGTATGACAGATCTTAAAGTCACTCTTAAAGATTCCCAAAATAATATAGAAGCTGAGTTTCCCGTTTACCAAGGTACGCATGGCAACTCGGTTATAGATATCAGTACACTTAATAAGCAAACAGGGTATTTTACTTTTGATCCAGGTTTTGTGGGTACAGCGAGTTGTGAAAGCAAAATCACTTATCTAGACGGTGCTAAAGGTGAACTACGTTATCGTGGTTATCCAATCGAACAATTGGCGGATAAAGCGAGTTACTTAGAAGTATGTTATCTATTATTAAATGGCGAATTGGCTGATAAAAAACAGTTTGATGACTTTGAAGACTCTATTACTCGCCACACTTTGGTTAATGAATCGCTATTAAGTTTCTTTAATGGGTTCCACTACGATGCTCACCCAATGGCTATGATGGCAGCAGCTGTTAGCTCTTTGTCGGCTTTCTATCATGATCGTATTGATATTCGCGACCCACAAAGTCGTATGAATACGGCTCATCGTATTATTGCCAAAATGCCAACCATTGCAGCAGCGGCTTATAAACATTTAATTGGTGAGCCAGTAATTTATCCTCGTAACGAATTAAGTTACGCGGGTAACTTTTTGCATATGATGTATGCGCGACCAGTTGAAGATTATGAGGTTGACCCAGTAGCAGAAAAAGCACTGGATATATTATTTACACTACATGCTGA
>JAHDBX010000008.1 GCA_020630145.1 Gammaproteobacteria bacterium
TGAAGGGTCTCTGGTATCGATTGATCCTCAGAATGGCGCCTTGTTAGCGATGGTAGGTGGCTTTGATTTTTTTAAAAATAAATTTAATCGTGCCATACAAGCAGAAAGACAACCAGGTTCTAGTTTCAAGCCGTTTGTTTATACAGCTGGTTTAGATAATGGTTTCACGACAGCAAGTATGATTAATGATGCGCCTGTTGTATTTGATTACCCTGAGTTAGAAGGGCGTTGGAAGCCAGAAAATTATAGTGGCAAATTTTATGGCCCGACAAGGTTACGAGAAGGCTTAGTTAAATCAAGAAATTTAATTTCTATACGCTTATTAATTGCCTTAGGTATAAAAGATGTTCGTAAGTATGTGCGACGTTTTGGTTTTACTGATAAGTCACTGCCTTATGATTTATCATTAGCTTTAGGTAGTGGTACGATCAAGCCTATAGAGTTGGCTACTGCTTATGCTAGCTTTGCAAATGGTGGTTATAAAGTTGATAATTACTTTATTGACCGTATAGAAGATCGTGATGGGCGTGTGATTTATTATACTGATCATAGTTATGTTTGTGAAAACTGTGCGACTGGTAGCGTTAATACTGCTATTGATTCTGAACAGCAAAAAGATTTGTTGAAAGAAGCTAATAGGGAGTTACAGAGTTTGCAAAGTACAACATCTTTAGTTGACCAAGTGAATGAACAAGATATTTTACTGCGCGCAAACTTTCCAGCAACACGTGTTATTGAAAAAGATACGCATTTTTTAATACACTCATTACTCAATGAAGTCACTATCCGTGGTACAGGTGCTCGAGCGACACGTGAGCTACAGCGTCGCGATTTAGCGGGGAAAACGGGTACCACTAATGACCAAAATGATGCATGGTTTAGTGGCTACCATAAAAAAGCAGTAGCGACAGTTTGGGTGGGTTATGATGACCAAAATCCCTTAGGTGCTGGTGAAACGGGTACGCGTGCCGCCTTACCAATATGGATTGACTATATGCGAGATGTATTAAAAGATGAGCCGGAATATACTTTTGAGCAACCTGAAAATGTGGTAACGGTTAGAATAGATCAAGATACAGGTAAACTAGCAAGTGACCTAACTCGCGACGCCGCGTTTGAATTTTTCCGCGAAGGTGAAGAGCCCTTGGAGGAAAGCAGTGCGGATGATTATTCAGGTTTGTTAAGCTCGGAAGAAGAAAGTACTAGCAATGAACTTTTTTAAGTAATGATATGAATATAAAACAAATACTTTTTTGGTTACATAAACAAGCTGGCCTATGGTTAGCATTATTTTTTGTTATTTTAGGTTTAACTGGTAGTGCTCTAGTTTTTATGCGGGATATAGAGCCTGTGATACATGCAGATACTTTATTACCACAAAAGCCTGCTACTTATGAGGCAACAAATGCTGATACTGCATTAGCTGCTTTTAAGAGTCAGGACTTAGCGAAGAATTTTCGAGTTTTAAGGCTTTATTTGCCTAGTAATAAGGATAATGTTTTTCGTATTGTTACTGTCAATACGACAAAGGAAGGTAGGGGAGATTTTTACTTCCATTATATTTCTCCATACGATGCGACTTATTTAGGTGAACATTTAGTTAAGACCAATAATGTAAGTAGATGGTCTATGCCCATTATGCGCTTGTTATTGCAAGTCCATATACAGCTAATGTCAGGTTATTACGGTGGCCTGTTAATGGGCATGATTGGCTTAGCTTTTTTTACAACATCTTTACTGGGCTTTTATTTATGGTTGCCTAAAAACTGGAGTAAAGCGTTTACTATATCTTGGCGATCAAACTTAACTCGCTTAATGCTCGACCTACATAAACAAATCGGTTTTTGGGCCGGTATCGTTTTGTTGTTAATTACGTTTACAGGTATATATCATGCATTCCCTGACCAGTTTGAAAAAGTGACGATGCGTTTATTACCAAGCAATAAAAGTGAGGATGTTGTTGCTACAGTATCTGTTGATGAGCCAAGCTCAATACAATCCTATGTTGACTATGTGGGCAATGTGTATCCCGATGCGCAAAATATGCAAATCTTCTTGCAGAACTACAATAAAGGCGAGATTGAACTTCGTGTTAGCCAGCCCGGTGAAATCAATGTAACGGAAGGTAAAACTAGCCTTGCCTTTGATGTAACAACGGGTGCTTTAATCCGCCACCAAAGGCCAGAAACGACACCTACTGCCAAGCGCTTTATAAATTGGATGTTACCTCTTCATAATGGTGAGGCTTTTGGTCTGTTGGGGCGCATTATTTTTGCATTTGTGGGCTTAATGCCACTCGTTTTATTTATTACCGGTTTTTATGTGTTCTATAAGAAATATAGAGCTAAAAGCCAAAAAGGCGTATTTAGCTTCATATTGGCGGTTTTAAGTCCTAAATAAGGTTGTTGATGACAGTTAATTGTCATTATCGTCGTTGTTATTTATACCGTCCTTCGTTAAAATGCGCGCCTATTCTATATTTAATTGTAGGCGCGTAGCTTATTTGCTCACCTCAGGCTTCTATTATTAGCAATTAATGAATAATTTCCTAACGGTATCACGTTAGCAGTTTTGTTTTTTTAAGGAACACATATGTTGTTACATTCCACCAAAAAAGATTGGTTTGGCAATCTTCGTGGCGATATTCTTGCGGGCTTAGTGGTTGCACTTGCTTTGATCCCAGAAGCCATTGCTTTCTCTATTATTGCGGGTGTAGACCCTAAAGTCGGTTTATATGCTTCGTTTTGTATTGCGGTTGTGATCGCATTTGTCGGCGGCCGTCCAGGCATGATATCGGCTGCTACTGGCGCTATGGCTTTACTCATGGTGACGCTAGTAAAAGAGCATGGTTTACAGTACCTATTGGCGGCAACCTTATTGACGGGTGTATTACAAATTATTATGGGCTACCTCAAATTAGGTAGTTTAATGAGTTTTGTCTCTCGCTCAGTGATTACAGGCTTTGTAAATGCTTTAGCTATATTAATATTTATGGCACAACTCCCCGAGCTTATTGATGTGACATGGCATGTATATGCAATGACAGCCGTTGGCTTAGGTATTATTTATCTATTCCCATTAATTCCTGTGGTCGGTAAAAATATACCTTCGCCACTTGTGTGTATTTTATCGTTGACGGCTTTTGCAGTGTTTGTTGGTTTAGATATACGTACAGTAGGTGATATGGGTGATTTGCCGAGTACATTACCTATCTTCTTGTGGCCGGAAGTGCCTTTAAGCTGGGAGACTATACAGATTATCTTGCCGTACTCAGCTGCTCTAGCTGTTGTGGGCTTATTAGAGTCGTTAATGACAGCAACGATTGTTGATGATTTAACCGACACAAAAAGTGATAAAAACCGAGAGTGTAAGGGTCAAGGTATTGCCAATATAGGCTCAGGTTTATTAGGTGGTATGGCGGGTTGTGCAATGATTGGTCAGTCTGTGATCAACGTGAAATCAGGTGGCCGCGGGCGCTTATCAACATTAGTAGCGGGTAGCGTGTTATTAGTGTTAGTTGTTTTCTTAAATGACTGGGTGGCTTTGATACCCATGGCAGCTTTAGTTGCAGTGATGATCATGGTATCAATTGGAACGTTTAATTGGGGTTCAGTACGAGACCTTAAGAAGCACCCCTTATCAACAAATATAGTCATGATTTCTACCGTTGTAGTGGTTGTATGGACGCACAATTTAGCTTATGGTGTGTTTGTTGGTGTATTGCTAGCATCACTGTTTTTTGCAAATAAAGTTAGCCACTTTATGTATATAGAAAAAAGTTTAGATGCAGGCAATAAAAAACGTGTTTACACTATAGTAGGCCAAGTATTCTTTAACTCTGCTGACAAGTTTATTGCTCAGTTCGATTTTAAAGAAGCGGTTGAACAAGTAGAAATTGATTTAAGTCGTGCCCATTTTTGGGATATAACGGCGGTGCATGCTTTAGATATGGCTGTGGTTAAATTCCGCCGAGAAGGTGCAAGCGTTGAAGTTATTGGTTTGAATGAAGCCAGCGAAACCATAGTTGATCGCTTTGGTGTATACGACAAACCTGAAGAATTAGAAAAGGTATTAGGGGGCCATTAATGAGTAAGCAAGAGTACGTACTATCATGTATTGACCGTTCTCCACTTAGTGAAGCCGTGTGTGATTATTCTGCTTGGATAGCCAGAAAAGTTAAAGTGCCGTTAAAGCTCATTCATACGATTGATCAAAAAAGTACCCCAGCAGTAAAAAATTTATCCGGTGCAATTGGTTTAGGTGCATCAGAAGAGCTGCTTAATGAGCTAACGGAAGTTGAGCAAAGCCACCGTAGCTTATTAATCAAAAAAGGCCAGCTTATGCTGGAAGCTGCGCAAGACAGAGTTGGCCGAGCAGGCGTAACAGATATTGAGCTGATACAGCAACACGGTGCCTTAACCGAAGCACTGGTTGAGCGCGAAGAAGATATCCGCGTTCTTGTTATGGGTTTACGTGGTGAAGGCCATGAGACCGGTGTAGGCACACAAATTGAAAGTGTTGTACGTGCCTTGCATAAGCGTATTTTGCTTGTAAATAAAGAGTTCAGTAAGCCAAAGAAAATCATGCTTGCCTATGATGGCAGTGATGCAGCAGTTAAAGCCTTAGATATGGTGGCGTCTAGCCCCTTGTTTGCCAATATAGATTGCCACTTAGTGTATGTAGAAAACGATGATACGCAATCAGAAACCTTGTTAATGTTGGCGACAGATATTTTAGAAAAAGCCGGTATTAATGTCACAACGGTTAAAGTTAAAGGGCAAATGGAAGAAGTACTTGCTAACTACCAAGCCGCTCATGAACTTGATTTAACTGTAATGGGTGCTTTTAGTCACAACCGTGTACGTGATTTCTTACTGGGTAGCTTTACGGCAAAAATGTTAGCCGCAACCAAACACCCCTTGTTGTTGTTACGTTAGCTAATTAGTGTTGTTGTATCTATAAAAAAAGACAGCGTAGCCTGTCTTTTTTTGTGCTTGTTTCTTTAAGGCACATAAGGGCCTTTAAGGCCAATTAAATTGCCAAAAGGGTCTGTCATTTGGCAAATACCTAAACCATTTTCTATACCTATTGGGCCACGATATACGTTTGAGCCTAAAGCGATAAAACGATTAATTTCATTTTGAAGGTTTTCAACTTGCTAGTACAAAACAGTACCTGATTTTCCGCTGTTGACTTTGGTATCAGCAAGCACCAGTTCAAGTGAAAAATCACCTAACTCCAATAAGATAAAGTCTTCTGTTGAAATGCTGGACTTAGACGCTAAGGGAAATGCTTTGCTATACCAGTTATAGGCTGTTTTCAGGTCTGTCACGTGAATCATAATAGATACGGGTGTCATTGCCTACATACCTTTCACTTTTTGGCCCGTTTTAAGTTTTCTATTCCATACAATAATCATAGGCGTAATAATAAAGGTCGGTAACAACCACAATACAAACATGGGTGTAAATGTGAAGTTGGTTACGGTAAAGGCTGTTGTTGCAGCAATGAGCCCTGCAAGCATCATCGTTAAGTGTCTAGCGATGCGTTGTACCCCAGTAATGCCACCCGAGCGTAGTATTTTTATATCATGCGAACTCAGGCCTAGCCCAATCAGCCCAAAGACGAGGAGTGTGATACTGTTATCATGTGCTAATACATATACAGTAAAGCCATAGGTAATCATAATAAACGATATAAGAAACATACTGCTTGCAAGCAACCAGTCTATTTTTCGTACCCGGCCAGAACGATTCTTTGCATATAGCCAGCCTGACAAGGCCAGGTATGCACTGAATATTGCGATTAAAGATAGAAAAACATTAACCTTGAAAAAGGCTAAAGGGATAGCAGTAAAAAAAATTATGATCATGCCCAGTACAAATATACGGCCACTATAAATGTGCCAAGCGTGAGAGATGTTCAATACCTTAGATAAGGTGGCAATAATACCTGCAACTAAAGAGCAAAAGCCAGCAGCAATATGGATCAATAGTAATGTGTTCGTAAGCATTTCATATTCTCTATTATATAAATATTACCTAGGTGCTTATGTAAGTAAAGCTTTCATAATGCTTCCTTATTCAAGCCATTTTCTATCCTTATTTGATAACTACTATGTACATACAGTAATAAACAATATGAGGAAACAACATGAAGACAGTACAAAAAAATATCACAAGCTTATTGGCTGCTAGTGTATTAGCAGGCAGTATATTTACTAGCGTAGCATATGCCGTAGAAGACGGCAAAAAACATAAGCGTGGTCCAAACATTGAGCGTATTGCCGAAAAGCTAGAGCTTAGTAGTGAAGAAACCGTTTCTTTTACAGAAGTAATGAAACTGCAAATTGAAAAGAAAAAAGCTATTTCAACAGCGCTACGTGAAGAGAGAAAGTCTAAAATGGATGCGCATAGAGAAGATACATTAACAGCATTGGCCGCTGTGCTAACGGAAGAGCAATTAAATACAATGCAAGAGATGATGGATCGCAAGAAAAATCGTAAGAAAAAAAGAGGCGATAAACACGACCACTCCTAGCTTAATAACGGGTGTTGATTAAAAAGCCTCTTAAGAGGCTTTTTATTCGTTTAATGATTGAACTGTAGGTTTGCTAAGTTTTTGTATATAGGCGAACTATTTAACAGTTGCTCATGTGTGCCTTGAGCAATGAGTTGGCCATCATCCATAAGTAATATCCTATCGGCATGCACAATGGTGGCAAGGCGGTGTGCAATAATTAATGTGGTGCGGTTTTCCATTAAGCCTTGCAAGGCTTTCTGTACCCATAGTTCACTCTCTGCATCTAAAGCGCTAGTCGCTTCATCTAGTAACAATACATCGGGGTCATTTAAAATGGCTCGTGCAATCGCTATACGTTGCTTTTGTCCGCCACTCAGTCGAACGCCTCTTTCGCCTAAAAAGCTTTTATATTGTTGAGGTAACTTAATAATAAACTCATGTGCATGTGCTGCTTTAGCAGCAGCTATAATATCTTCTTCTGTTGCACCCACTTTGCCGTAGCCAATGTTATGCAATATATCCGTACTAAATAATGTGGGTTGTTGAGGGACTAGCGCCATTTGCTGCCTAGCTAAAGTTAAGTCAATTTTGTGCAAGTGAGTATCATTTAATAATATGCTGCCTTTTTTCGTATCATAAAAACGTTGCAGCAATTCGAATAGTGTACTTTTACCCGCACCACTACTACCGACAATGGCAACCGTTTCTCCGCGTTGTATATCAATATTAATATTGCGTAAAGCAAGCGTGTCAGGGCGACTTGGATAGCTAAAGTCAACGTTATCAAAGCGTATATGAACGGGTGATGCTGTTTGCATGGCATGTGTATCAGTTGTCGAACTAATAGTGGGTGTAACCTGTAATAGTTCGAGTAAGCGCTCGGTTGCTCCCGCTGCTCTTTGCAGTTCGCCCAGCACTTCTGATACTGCCGCAATACCGCTTGCTACAACTACCGCATAAAAAACAAAAGCAGCCAATTCGCCTCCGCTCATATTGCCTTGTAATACGTCACTGGCTCCCATATACACCATAAGGCCAATAGCAGAAAATGCAAATAACATCACCAATGCTGTTAATAAGCCACGGTTAATAATACGACTTTTAGCCACATTAAATGCTTTTTCAACCTCCTTGCTAAAAGACGAACGTTCCTTGTCTTCGCGGGTATAACTTTGCACCGTTTTTATTTGTTGTAACACTTCGCTAGCATACGTACCTACATCTGCAACACTGTCTTGGCTATCGCGTGATAATTTACGTACACGTTTGCCAAAAATAATAATGGGCAGAATAACAAGTGGTAGCGCGCCGAAAACAACAGCGGTCAGTTTAATATTGGTCAATAGCAACATAATGATGCCACCCAGCATGAGTAGGAAGGAGCGTAAAGCAAAGCTAATACTTGAACCTATAATAGATTGCAAAAGCGTTGTATCGGTCGTTAAACGGCTAGTGAGTTCAGCAGAACGGTTGGTTTCAAAATAGTTAGGTTCTAAAGTTATTAAATGGTTAAAGACGGCTTTACGAATATCAGCAGTTACTCGTTCGCCTATCCACGTAACGAGGTAAAAGCGCACGAATGTGCCTATAGCCATCAGTGCCACAATAGCAAGGAAAAGTAACAAGGTGCTATTGAGTTCTTGCAGAGAGCCTTTGATAAAACCATCATCAACAATCAGGCGAACACCTTGGCCAAGAGATAGATTAAGGCTTGCTGTAAAAATTAATGTGAAAGCCGCAGCAATTAATACGAGTTTGTACGGTTTTAGAAAAGGCCACAGGCCAAGCAAAGTTTTTAAGCCGGTTTTTTTCGTTGTTTCTGCTGATGCAGTTGGCATAGGTATTCCATCGGTCAGTCTTTATATAGAGTTTGGGTTGTTATGACGGAATACAAGTGCTGTTTAATTAAATAAACTCTCTATATAAGAAGCTTTTGCTTAGGCCTATCGCATGTAATACTATAATACAGCGATAAGCCTTCGCATATTTTTGTAATAGCTTACTTAACCGTAACGGTAATCTTTTTAGATATAACAGGTTTGTCATGTGGAATATGAATGTAGTTACCGAGTAGCAACTGCAAAGTATGTTTGCCTGGTGGCAACGTGACTTTTGTTTCTGTCTGCCCTTTACCGAAGTGTTTGATTTTATTGGTTGAAGGTAGTGGTACGCTCATATCAGGTAGCTTATCTGTATCAATAAGTAAGTGATGATGCCCGGTGTTTTCAGCATTTGTGCCAGCTGGAGCAACGCCCATGCCTGAAAGGCCAAACTTTATAGTAAATGTTGCAGGTACAGTTGCGTCATTAGCAGGTTCAATAAAATAGACTTTAGCGCCATCAGGGGCCTTAGACACTAATTCGTTGGCAGATACAAGTGTTGTGACTGCAGATAGTAAAATAGCTGTAATAATCAGTAGTTTTTTCATAATAAACTCACAATTCCATGGTTAATAACTATATAAAACACCTTAATTGTATTTTTATTCCATAAATTTACTGTATTGAGGAATAAATTTCTGTGAGAGGTGTTATATATAGGTATGAGCCAGTATGTATCTGAAAACCTAAGTCATGAATTAAGCCATTTATGGCGATTTGCCTTGAGGTTAACGCGCTCTACCAGTTTGGCTGAAGACCTTGTGCAAAAGACGGCTGTGCGTGCGCTTGAGCGTAAACATCAGTTTATATTAGGTACACAGTTACGTAGCTGGCTATTTAGCATAATGCATTCGGTATGGAAGAATGACTTACGGTCTGCTGCTATTCGTCAGCAATCAACATTTAATTTATCTGATGCTGAAAACTATGCCAGTGAGATATGCCACAGTGAAAATTTACAACTGTTTGATGATGTTATTTCTAATGTAAATCGTTTACCAGAAGCGCAGCGAACAGTCATGTTACTAGTCTGTGTGGAAGGTTATAGTTACCAAGAAACGGCCGACATTATGGATGTCGCTGTTGGTACAGTAATGAGTAGATTAGCACGTGCACGTTTGAAAATAGGCGAAGCCTTTCTTGATAAACAGCATGATGAAGGGTCGGGTGAGCACATAGATAGAGTTAGTAGAAAACGTTATGAAAATTGATGAAATACAAATATTAAATTACGTAGAGCATAAATTAGATGCGCCTACTCGAGCAGCATTTGAAAAAATTATGGAAAACGATGCTGAACTACAAAAACAAGTGCGAGCTATAAAGGCATCGCAGCTGCCTTATGATGCAGCTTTTGCTGCTGAAAAAATACCTGATGTGCCTGAGCGTTTGCAAGAGCAGCTAGAACAGTTGTCTAGCGTATCATTCGGTACTTCTGTTAAACAGGTATTTTCTCGCTCTCAACGTTGGTTAATGTTTGCGTGTTTATGCTTGGCTTTTATTACCGGTTCACTCGTTACATTGGGTTTTAACTCGATAAAGTCTGGTTCGGAGTATGAATTATCAGCTTATGGAAACCATGTACTTATTGATGCCATGATTCAGTATCAGGCTTTATATAGCCGAGCAACCGTTGAAACGGTTCGCCAGTCATTTGAGAATGCAAACATATTAATCGAAGATTTTAATCAGCGTGGTAAATATAAACTTGTGATTCCTGACTTTTCTGGTGATGGCTATGAGTTTCGTCGTGCACAAGAACTTGCTTTTTATGAACAGGCTATTATTCAAATGGTATATCTGCCGACTAATGGTAAGCCCTTAGCTTTATGTGTGACAAAGGTTGCAATACCCAATCAAGGCATGAAACATTACCAAAGCGCAGGTATTAATAGCATACTTTGGGTAAAGCAAGGCTTGTCTTATATGTTGATGGGGGACTACACGAAAGAAGAGCTAGAAAGTTTATATAAATCTCTCGTTATCTAAACCAAAGCTTATTTATTTTTTTGTAGCTGTTCCTGCTGCTTTTTTAATAAGTCATTAATCTTATCAACACTTTGTTGTGCTTGATCAACGTATTCTGCCGGTTTCTTTTCTGCCTCATTCGTATTGCTAGTGCTTGATGACCCAAGGTAGGTATAGCTCAGATAAGCAATTACAGTAAGAGTGATAAGTAATCCAATAAGTCGCATAGTATTTAATTGCCTATATAGTCAAGCGCCAGTAAATCATAACCTATATTCTTGTACTATTCTAGGTGCTTAATTTTGCGTAGTAATTATGCATTTTTTCACTGTATCCTCGTTTATAATGATATTTTTAGTAAGCAGTATTAGGTCTTTATGCTAAATAAACATATGTGGAAAATATCGGCTCATTTCGTATTGCTGCTCTTACTTTATAGTTGTGGGGGGAGTAGTGAAAGTACTGATTCCTCTAAAGATAATAGTGCCCAACTCGATTTGGCTGCTTATGTTAATACGGCGCCATTTGTGCTCAGTACAGATACAAGATTTTATGCTGATATTCCATATGGTGATAATGCTAGGAATGTTATTGACTTATTTTTACCAGTATCAAATACCACGACAGGTTTACTCGTCTATATACATGGCGGTGGCTTTGATGGCGGAGACAAGAGTAGTGCTTACGATCCTACAGATACATTTATTATCAAGCAGCTTTTAAGTAAAAATATTGCATTTGCCGCGATTAACTATCAGCTGCTACAAGTTAACGATCAAGATGGCATTATAAAGTCACTGAATGATATTAAACGAGCTATTCAGTTTATGAAATATCATGCGCAAGCACTCAATATTAAAAAAGAGAGAATTGTTTTACTGGGCGGTTCGGCTGGTGCAGGTGCAAGTCTATGGTTGGGCTTGAATGATGATATGGCAGACATCGACGCTAGTGAGGCGCTGCTTAAAGAATCAACACGTGTACATGCTTTGGCATTATTCTCTACGCAGGCCAGTTATGATACGAATAAATGGGTAAGCGATATTTTTTCTGAGTATCAAGCAATGGGTTTCAATTCCGCATCAGTTATCAATATTCTAAGTGAGCAATATTTGTTTAAATTTTATGGTGTGGATACCCTCGCCGAATTGTTAAGCAGCGACTTAGATGGATATCGACAGCAGCTTGATTTATTAAATTTAATGACGGCTGATGACCCCGAGTTTTATCTCGATAATTCAGCTATTGATTATGTTTTACCCACTAACTTTGACCAACTCACACATCATCCTTTGCATGGGCTCGCTTTGTATAATAAAGCCTTATCAGTTGGTGTGGCCGTTAAAGCCGTATTGACTCCGCTTGGTATAAACAATACAGGTGGAGAAGACTTTTTTGCCTTTGTTGATAGAAAGATGGCTGAATAACATGTCAGAAGTGATAGCCAAGATCTGCTTAAATTAAGTGATATAATGATTTTACTATGAGCAAGAAAAGCAAAAATACCGTGGTAGACTGTAGTTTGCCTACTGATGAACAGCTGAAAATAGATAACCAGCTGTGCTTTGCTTTGTACTCAACGTCTAGGGCTATTACTAAGCAGTACTCAATATTGTTAGATGAGTTGCAAGTCACTTACCCACAGTATTTAGTTTTGCTCGTATTATGGTAAAAGGATAATCGTGCGGTGCAGGATATTGCCCGCACCCTTGAGTTGGAGGGGGCGACTACCACGCCACTAATCCAACGAATGGAGAAGCAGGGGCTGCTTAGTCGTCAGCGAAGCGCTGAAGATGAGCGTAGAGTGGATGTGTGTTTGACAGCTAAAGGAAAAAAATTAAAAGAAAAAGCCAGTGAAATACCTTATACATTAGGTTGCAGTTTGGGTATTAATGAAAAAGTAGCTAAAGAGTTAATTTCGCATATGAGCGATATCAAGGCCAATCTAAAATAATATCGCTGTTTCAGCGTGTGTTCTCTTTATAGTCAGCTTTCTGCTGGCTAGCAAACAAGATTGAAGTTTAACGCCCGTTTCAAAAGGCTATGTTTTGTTTTTTTTACTATTAATAAATAAATTATATAGTGCACTATATATTAGTGTGCTATTATTATGTTTTTACTTAGGGGTCATATGCCATGAAAATAGAACAAGTACTATATAACGCACATGCTAGCGCAACCGGTGGTAGGGAAGGGCAAGCGAGTTCGTCTGATAATGTATTAAGTGTGAAACTGTCTACACCAAAAGAACTAGGTGGAGCAGGTGGTGATGGTACAAACCCTGAGCAGTTATTTGCTGCTGGTTACTCGGCTTGTTTTTTGGGGGCATTAAAAGTGGTTGCTGGGCATGAAAATGTTGTTTTGGCCGATGACTCTAAAGTAAGTGCACGAGTAGGTATTGGTGCAATACCTAATGGTTATGGTATAGAGGTGGATTTTACTGTCAGCTTGCCTGGTTTTACGCAAGCACAAGCTGAAAGCCTCGTTGAAAAAGCGCATGTTGTTTGCCCATATTCAAATGCAACGCGTAATAATGTTGAAATTAACTTTGTCGTAACTACTTAAGCTAACTATTGTTTAGCAGTGAGCAGGAGTACCGCATGTTTATAATATCAATTTCTTATAAAGTAGACTTGTCAGAGGTTGAAAAACATATTAATGAACATATCGCCTACCTTGATAAATATTATGCAAAAGGGAATTTTATTGCATCAGGCCCCAAAGTGCCTCGTGTAGGTGGCGTTATTCTTGCTCATGCAAACAATAAAGAAGAGCTAAATGTAATTTTGCATGAAGACCCGTTTTATAAGGCAGGCATTGCTAATTATGACGTAACGGAGTTTATGCCGAATAAAATGGTAAAGCTTTTTGAATCATTAATAAAGTTGCCCTAGCAATAATGTTGAATAGGTTTTTACCGATATGGCCTAAAATTGTTAACGTGTAGGTATTAAAAATTTTAGGCCGAAAAATTATTAGTCTGCTAGTTTAATATGAACGGACTGCAGCTCCACATTGCCAATAACTTCTGAACGGTGTCCATGTTTCTGTGCATCAAAACTTACACCTGTCGGCAAAATATCTCTGGCAACAAATGAATCGCCGGCTGAGAAATCTATATAGCTATCATCACGTAATAAAACACGTAGGGTGCCTTGTTTAATAGTAATAAAAGCTGGGGCATCTGCTACATGCCAATCACTACTAAAGCCAGGTGCGCTTTTGCGTAAGCACATGCTGGCAGCCGACATGTTTTCGCTTAGGAACATACCGTTATTTTTATCGTCAGCTGTATAAGACTCTTCGGAAAAAATTGAAACTAAATTATCATTCATTGTGATTAAAGGAAGTGTGAATGTTTTATTCATATCTACTCATTATAAGTTGGGTGCTTGTTAATAATACTGATGGAAAGTGAATATTATACGCTGACTTTAATATAAACGAGCCACTAAAAGCGCGCAATGAATGTCCTGGTTTTTATTGATATTCAACTGAAGTCTTGGAAGAGTACTTAATTTAACAAAAGGTTGTCGTCGCTTAATGTTTCACCGTGCTGGCGTTCTTTAAAGAGATTTAGCAAGTCGTTAACAGTAAGTCCTTTACGCTCTTCTCCCGACACATCAAATACCAAACGTCCTTCATGTAGCATGATCGTTCTTGTGCCAACATCTAAGGCCTGCTGCATGCTATGTGTAACCATGAGAGCAGTCAGACTATTCTCTTGAATGATTTCACAGGTTAAGCGCAAAACATAAGCGGCTGTTTTGGGGTCTAATGCCGCGGTATGTTCATCTAGTAACAGGAGCTTGGCCGGTTGCAGCGCCGACATTAATAAACTTATGGCTTGGCGTTGGCCACCTGATAATAGACCCATCTTATCTCTCAGGCGTGTTTCCAAACCAAGACCCAGACGTGATAGTTGCTGCTTAAAAATAGCACGATTTTTATTGTTCAAGGCCATGCCTAAACCGGTTTTTTTGCCTCTATACCATGCCAAGGCCATGTTTTCTTCAATGCTCAGGTTTTCGCAGCTACTCGCTAAAGGGTCTTGAAATACACGTGCAATTAAACCCGCACGCTGTGCCACTGAGTGGTGAGTAAGGTTTTGCTCGTCAATGATAATTTCACCCTGGGTAGGCTTAATATCGCCACTTAAGGTGTTTAAAAACGTTGACTTGCCTGAACCATTACTACCTATAACAGTGACAAATTCGCCTGCTTTTATGTCAAGGCTAATACCTTTTACAGCTTGTGTTTCTAAAGGGGTACCCTCGTTAAAAGTAATATGAATATCTTTAGCGCTAATCATGTTTTGTGCTCTTTAATTTTGCGCTTATTGAAGCTTTTATTTTAGGTGCCACAATGGCAAAAGCAACCAGTACAGCGGTAACAAGGTTTAAGTCTTGCGCTTTAAGGCCAATAAAATCAGTGTTGAGTGCAAGTGCAATAGCAAAGCGATAAAAAATAGCGCCAACTATACAGGCGATAAGCGCTCGAAGGAGGGTCTTAGGGGTAATGATAGCTTCACCGCCAATGACAGAGGCAAGCCCAATAACAATGACACCCACTCCCATTGTAATATCGGCACTGCCCTGGCTTTGCGCAAATAGGCTGCCGGCTAAGCCAACTAGGCCATTAGATATTGCCATACCAATAATGATCATAAAGTCTGTCTTAATACCTTGTGCACTTGCCATGCGAGCATTGGCGCCTGTTGCTCGCATAGCTAAGCCGGGTTGCGAATTAAGGAAAAACCATAAGACAATAAAGAAAAATAAAATAACAATGGCAAACACAAGTGGTGTTGATACGTAGTAGGGCATATCCCAATTTTCAGTTGGTGTTAAAATTGTCTGCTCACCTAGTAAAGCAATATTAGGTTTGCCCATAATGCGTATATTGATAGAGTACAGCGCAATCATAGTAAGGATAGAGGCAAGTAAATTTAAAATGCCAAGTTTTACATTCATAATGGCTGTAAGAATGCCAGCTAAACCACCGGCAAAAAAAGCCGCTAGTGTT
>JAHDBX010000009.1 GCA_020630145.1 Gammaproteobacteria bacterium
TTCTTCTTTATTTCTATCTGTCTTAAATTTCACCCATGCTTTTGCACAAAGCCCTGTCGCGGCGGATGTGATTGTTGTTATAGATGAGTCGGGTTCAATGGCTGGCGAGCAAGCCTGGATACGTGATGCTGTCCCCTTTCTTGAAAGCAGCCTAAAAGATTTTGGTGTGGGCAGTGAGTCTCAACAAAACTTATATGGTTTAGTGGGTTTTGGTAATAGAAGTGTAGTGCCTAGGTCTTTAAATGTTGGTGCAGATTTATTAGGTACAGATGCAGAGTTTACAACGGCTGCTGGTGGCTTGGTTACCCGCGGTGGTACGGAGGATGGTTGGCGCGGCATTCAGTATGCTTTAGATGATTATCCTCGCCGTAATGGCGCGGCAGTGAATATTATTTTGGCAACGGATGAAGATAGAGATAATACGAATAATGCGATTACCTACCAAACAGTTTTAGATGCTTTAACTGAAAATCGTGCCTTATTAAATGCAGTAGTGAATGCTCGCATTCGTTGTGAAGATGGTACGAGTGCATTAGGTATGGATAGCCAAGGCAATGGTTATATTGCTGATGGCTCAGGTGGTTTTACAACGTGTGCTAACCCACAAGCTACGAGTGGTGCAGGTAATACAATTGCACATTATGTCGACTTAGCTTTAGAGAATGGCGGAGCGGTATGGGATTTAAGTTTTTTACGTAGTGGTGGCAACAGTGCGCAATCATTTACGGCAGCATTATTGGCGATTAAAGTAGACGAAATTCTTAACCAGCGTCCGATCGGTGATTTGGTTGCTGTTGCACAAGTTACGCCTAATCCTTCTTTAGTAGGCCAAACCTTAACCTTGGATGGTTCAAAGTCATTCCACCAAGTTGCTAACCGGTCGATAGTCACTTGGGAGTGGGATTTAGATAACGATGGTACCTTCGATGCCTCTGGCCCAATTATTACAACGTCTTTCCCGGCTTTAGGTGATTACCCCGTTACGTTACGCGTTGTTGATGATAGCGATACGCCGCTAACTGCTGAAGCAACCATTACAGTTAATGTAAATATTCCGCCGTTAAAGCCAACAGCGAATGCTGGTGGCCCTTACTTACTGTGTCCACAAAATACGCCTTGGCGTTTAGACGGTAGTCAGTCTGTTAACCCTGATGATGGTTTAAGTGAAGCCGGTTTACCCGCAGATGCTATTACAGCTTATGAGTGGGATATTGATAATGACTTAGCTTACGATGATGCGAGTGGTGCACTGGTTGATGTAACTTCGCAGCTTAATGCTTTAGGTGTAGGTGATCATACTATTCGTTTGCGTGTGACTGATAATACCGCCACCTCTTTCCCAAGTAGTGGTCTAGCTAATTTAAGTGATACACAGGTAACACAGGTACGCATCAGAGATGCATCAGATGCATTGTGTAACTGCTTAACTGATCTTGCAGCACGACCAAAAATGACGAAGGTGCAATTAACATGGACTGACTCAAGCGCAGCAAGTTACGCTATTTATAGAAGCACGACACAAGGTGGTCCATATACACGTATAGCAACCACAGAAAATCGTTACTCTACTTATCTTGACCCAGGTTTAGAACTTGATAGAACGTATTACTATGTAGTTGAAGAGTTAGGTACAAATGGTCAGCCAGTTTGTCGTTCACGAGAAATAGATGCTACCCCAGCAGCGCGCCGTTTAAATAGCCGTAATAGACCGCCTGTTGTGACATCAACGCCCGTAACGCAAGCTGTTGAAGGCATTGTATACAGCTATGATGTAGAGGCAACGGACCCCGATAGACGTGAACAGTTGACCTAGAGTTTAGAGGTTGGGCCAACGGGTATGGTGATAGATCCGACTGATGGACAAATCAGCTGGACACCAATAAATGCGCAAGTCGGTGAGCAATTGGTTGTTGTGAGAGTGATTGATAACCAAGGTGACTTTGTTGAACAAATTTTTGCTGTAACAGTAAGCAATGTTAATCAAAGCCCAGTTATATCGAGCGTGCCAGATTTGGCTGTAACCGAGTTACAGTTATATAGTTACCAAATTAATGCGGTTGACCCAGACCTCGGTGATGTACTGACATATGCGTTAACGAATTCACCCACAGGTATGACAATTGATGCGGCTACAGGTTTGGTCAGTTGGACGCCACAAGTAGGCCAGCAAGGTAGTGTTAATGTTGCTGTACGCGTACAGGATGCAGCAGGTTTGTTTGATACGCAAAGTTTTACTCTTGTTGTCAGTGAATTTAACTTATCGCCTAATATAACAAGCGGCCCTGTTGCAGAGGCAACAGCAACATTGTTATACAGCTATCAAGTTACAGCGACGGATGGTAACAATGATCCTTTAACATTCTCTTTAGGTGAGTTCCCAGAGGGTATGGTTATTGATGCCTTGAGTGGCTTAGTCAGCTGGACGCCTACTGATGCACAGATTGGTTCGCACCCTGTTACAGTGATAGCAACTGACCCTCGTGGTGGTGCGGGTTCACAAAGCTTTACTATTATTGTTGAAGAGTTAAATGTTGCACCTAGTATTGATACAACATCTTTACCTGATGCTAATGAAGACCAACTCTATGTGCAAACACTTCTAGCAAGTGACGCTAATACAGGTGATTCAATTGCTTATACTGTTAGCAGTGGACCAACGAGTTTACGTATTGATGCAAATACTGGTGAAATTCGTTGGCTGCCTGTTAGTAATAATGTCGGCGCTAACTCAGTTACTTTACGTGTAACAGATATTGATGGCTTGTTTGATGAGCAAACTTTTACTATTAATGTTGTGAATAGTGATGATGCGCCAGTGATTACATCTGAAGCACCTTTATCGGGTAATCCAGATGAGCTCTATGCTTATCAAGTCGAAGCGTCTGATGCTGATGGTGGTGTGTTAACGTACTCTTTAACAGAAGCGCCAGCTGGGATGTTGATTGATACAGCAGGCTTAATTAACTGGACGCCACTTGCAACTCAAGCGGGTACGCAACAGGTTGCTATTCGTGTTACAGATACTACCGGCTTATTTGTTGAGCAAAGTTTTGCAGTTTCTGTTGGCGCAAGCTCGGTGCCCTTGGCGCCGCAAATATTATCTTTGCCATTTACCGAGGCTGTTACGGATACAACTTATCAGTATCAGTTATTTGTGAATGATCCAAATAATGATGTGCTGACTTATGCATTGGATGTTGCGCCACAAGGTTTAAGTATTAATCCAAATAATGGTTTAATAAATTGGGTGCCGGCCAATACACAAATTGGTGCTCAAGCTGTTGTTGTACGTGTGACTGACCCGGGTGGTTTGTTTGATACGCAGTCTTTTGCTATTAATGTAACAGACGTGCCAGCAAATAATCCTCCTTCTATTAGTAGTATTCCTGATACATCTGCGACTGAAAATATACAGTATATTTACAATGTGGTTGCCGCCGATAGTGATGGTAATGCTTTGAGTTATAGTTTGGATAATGCCCCCGATGGGATGAGTGTTGATAGTGCAGGTGTGGTTACTTGGACGCCGACAACGGCTCAGCAAGGTTTGAACAATGTTGTTATTCGTGTAGATGATGGCAGTGGTGCTTATGCCACTCAAACCTACTCAATCGCTGTTAGTGGCGCTGCCGTTGTTAATCAGCCGCCATCTATTAGTAGTGTTCCTGATACGTTAGCAACTGAAAATACCTTGTATACATATAATGTTGTTGCCACGGATAGTGATGGTAATACTTTGGCTTATAGCTTAGATGATGCACCAAGCGGCATGACGATTGATAGTAATGGTATGGTTACTTGGACGCCAACAACAGCACAGCAAGGTTTGAATAATGTTGTGGTGCGTGTAGATGATGGCAACGGTGCTTATGCTACACAAACTTTCTCTATTGCAGTTGGAAGTGTTGTTGTTAACCAGTCGCCAGTGATAACAAGTTCGCCCGCACAGACAGCAACATTAAATAATGTGTATACATATGCTGTTATAGCGATTGATAGTGATGGTGACTCTTTAAGCTACAATTTAACAAGTTCACCAGCAGGTATGAATATAGTCGCATCAAGCGGTGCGATCACTTGGACGCCGAATGCAGCTCAGCTAGGTGTGAATAACGTTGCTGTCAATGTGCAAGATGGTAATGGTGGTTCAGCAACGCAAACCTTCTCTATTGTTGTTGGTAGCGCTACTGTTAACCAGTCACCTGTTATAACAAGCTCGCCAGTGAGTCTGGCCACATTTAATAATGTCTATACATACAATGTTAGCGCACTAGACAGTGATGGTGATGTTTTAAGTTACAGCTTAACAAGTTCGCCAGTAGGCATGACTATAGTGGCATCAAATGGTGCAATTAGTTGGACGCCTAACGCCACACAGCTAGGTGTGAATAACGTTACTGTTACTGTGCAAGATAATAACGGTGGTGCGGCTACACAAACATTCTCTATTACAGTAGGTGGTGCACCAGGTGACTTATCACCAGTAATTAGTACGCTGCCAGATACGACTGCATCAACTGGTGTGGCTTATAGCTATGATATGGATGCTATTGATCCGCAAGGCAATGCCTTAGTTTATAGTTTGCAAAGTGCGCCGCTGGGTATGTCAATTGATGCGGCTACGGGTGTAGTGAGTTGGACGCCGGATGCAGCACAGCTTGGAGCGAATGATGTTGTGATTCGTGCGGCAACTCAAACGGGTGAATTTGCGACACAAACTTTTGCTATTACTGTAGATGGTGGTTCGGCTAATCAGTCGCCTATCATTACTAGCTTCCCATCTACACTGGCTAAAGCCGGTGAAGAGTATCGTTACTCAGTACTTGCAACTGATGCTGATGCCGACACTCTCAGTTTTGCATTATTAACTATGCCAGCGGGTATGGTTATTGATAACAGCTCTGGCGAGATAGTTTGGACACCTAGTCAGGATCAAGTTGGTACTAATGCGGTAAGCATTAGGGTTGACGATGCAAATGGTGGTATTGCTACGCAAGAATTTGTCGTGGTGGTGAGTGAATCTTTGCTGGTCGCTAGCGATACTGAACGCCCTATTGTCATTCTTAACTTGTCGGCAGACAGTGCGGCAGCGAATGACAATATTACCATCTCACTTACTGCTATTGATAATGTTGCTATTGCTACACAAGAGTTACTGGTTGACGGTGCGCCTGTTGCACTAAATAGTGCAGGGCAAGCGGTATTCACATCGTCAACAGCGGGTACCTTTGCTGTTGAAGCAATCGTGATGGATGCAGCTGGTAATCAAGGCAGTGCGAATGGTGAATTAACCTTTACAGTTGACACCGGTGATACAACGCCACCAGTAATTAATATTACTGCGCCAGCTGAAAGTACTATTTTGGCTGAGGCAAGCAATATTATTGGTAGTGTTACTGATGATAATTTAAGTCGTTATGTTGTTGATTATTCAATTCAAGGCGCGAATGATTATTTACGTTTGGTTGAACAAACTACAGCAGTTACTGATGACGTATTAGCCACTTTCGACCCGACAACCTTACGTAATGGTTTTTACGATATTCGTATTACGGCTGAAGATACGAATGGTAATGTAAGTGTTGAAACGATCATTTATGAAGCAGATGGCGAAGCTAAAATTGGTCATTTCAGTTTGCAAGATACTGACCTTAATATTTCGGTTGCGGGTATACCGATGACGGTTATTCGCAAATATGATAGCCGAGATAAAAGTACCGGTGACTTTGGTGCGGCTTGGAATTTGCAAATTAATAATATTGAAATCAGCGAGAATGGCCCCTTAGGTATAGGCTGGCGCCAGACTGTAGGCAGCAGTTTCTTCTTCCCTGTTTATCAGTTGTCACCAACAAGAGAGCATAAAGTAACGGTCACCTTCCCTGATGGGCGTGTTGATGAGTTTGGTGTGGGCTTAAGCCCAGCATCTAGTGTTTTGTTCCCGTTTGGTACTTTAATTGGAACCAGTCTTGAGTTTACGCCTTTGGGTGATACCGCATCTTCATTGGTGGCACTAGATAATGTGCGCGGAACACCGCAAGTTAATGCGGATAGCTCAGTACAAATATTGAACGGTAGTTTCTTTAGTACAACTGATGTATTGAATCCAACACGTTATCAATTAACGGATGATGATGGCACTGTATATATTATTAGCCAGGAAACGGGCCTTGAAAAACTAACGGATACAAATGGCAATACGCTAACTATTGGTCGCAATGGCATTATTCATTCCTCAGGTAAGAGCATTGTCTTTACACGTGATAGTGCCGATCGTATTACAACGATTACTGATCCTAATAATAATGTGATTAGTTATGAGTATGACTTCTACGGTGACTTAGTGGGTATGACTAATCGCTCGGGAGATAAGACTACATTCAAATATAACTCTAGCCATGGCTTAATAGAACTTATTGATCCAAGAGGTGTGAGCTTAACGCGTAATGAATATGATGAAGATGGTCGCCTTGTTGCAGTTATTGACCCGGATGGTAATCGTACTGAAATTACAACCGATATTGCTTCACGCCAACAAACAGTTACTGACCGTTTGGGCAATAGTAAAATTATTGCTTATGATGCAAACGGTTATGTAACCAGTGAAACCGATGCTTTGGGTAATACGAAGAGCTATACCTATGATGCTTTAGGTCGTATTAATAGTGAGACGGATGCGCTCGGGAATACTACTTCTCGTACCTTTGATGTTGCAGGTAATATACTGACAGAAACGGATGCTTTGGGTAATGTTGCCAGTAAAGTATTTGATGCATCAGGTAGGGAGCTTTCATTTACCGATGTTAGGGGCAATACAGCAACCAATACTTACGATGCACGTGGCAACTTGTTATCAACTACTGATGCTGCTGGTAATGTAACAAGCTTTACTGTTAACGGCTCAGGTTTGCCAACGACAATAGTCAACGCTTTTGGTGATACAACAAATTACACTTATGATGCATTTGGAAATGTTAGTCAGTCAGTGAATAGTTTGGGGCATGTTATGTCCTTTACGCGAGACCAAAACGGTAATGTTCTTACGCGTACGGTTAAACGTACTCTTGCTGATGGGTCAGAGGCCAATGACATAACGCAGTATACTTACGATGAGCAAGACAGAGTGATTTCTGAAACAGATCCGCTCGGCAATATTGAGTATACGGAATATGATGCTGTTGGTAATGTTGTTGCCAAAATTGATGCTTTAGGGCGTCGCATGGAAATGTTTTATGACGGTAATAATCGCCTGATTGAAAAACGTTACCCAGATGGTTTATCTGAGCTAAGCACTTATGATGCTGAAGGTAATAAACTTACGCATGCTGATAGAAACGGTAATGTGACACAGCATGTATATGATGCAGCTTACCGCTTGATCCGAACGGTTCATCCTGATGGCTCTGAAGAGTTAATGGAATATGATGCGGCTGGTCGCATGACTGCTACGATAGACGCTAATGGTAATCGCACAAGTTACGAGTATGATGCCAATGGCCGTAATACCCGTATAGTGGATGCTTTAGGTGGCGAGCAACTAATGGAATATGATGCTGCTGCTAATATGACCAAGCAAACAGATGCGAACGGTAATGAAACCTTCTTCACGTATAACGAACTGGGTTTAATGTTGCAAACCAGTTTGGCAGATGGCAATAGCATTACACAGACCTTTAATGTAAACCGCCTAGCAACAACAGTGAACCAGCTAGGACAGGTAACGCAAAATACGTACGACCTTGAAGGGAGGTTGATATCCGTACAAGATCCGCTAGGTGATATCACACGCTATACCTATGATGAAGCTGACAACCGTACTTCCCAAACTGATGCTGAAGGTAAATTAACGCTGTGGTCATATAATGCATTAAATCAGCAGACTGCTGAGTCCCTGCCTTTAGGGCATACTAAAACGTCTGTTTATGACGCTGTAGACAGGCTGGTTTCGCAGACTGACTTTAATGGTGATGCCACTACTTACAGCTTTGATGTGAATGATAGACCGATATCAATCAGTTATGCTGATGGACAAGGTAAAACTTTTACTTATGATGCAAACGGTAACCGCTTGTCTGCTACGGTCGTTGACACGCTAGGCGTGGCCAGTACAACGACTTATACCTATGACTCACGCGACCGCCTCTTAAGTGAAGTGAAGCCAGATGGGCATGTGCTTAGCTATCAGTATGATAATGTTGGTAACCGCCTCGAAATGAGGGTCACTAAGCCCGATAGCAGTGAAGAAGTGACACGTTATACTTTTGATCAGTTGAACCGCTTAGAGACTGTAACTGACCCAGCAGGTGCGGTAACCAGTTATATCTATGATGCGCATGGCAATATGATTAGCGTGAGTTACCCTAATAATACTGTTCACCTGTATAACTATGATGCATTACATCGTGTGATTGGTGTGCAGCAGTTTGATGGTGTAGGTGCTTTGCAGGAGAACTATAGCTATACATTAGATGCTATGGGCAAAGTCATCAGTGCTTTTGAGTTAGGTGGACGTTCAGTAACGTATGCTTACGATAATGCAAATCGTGTTGTGCAGGAAGTGATTGTAGATGCCGTGAAT
Source organism: Gammaproteobacteria bacterium (assembly GCA_020630145.1). Taxonomy (GTDB): domain Bacteria; phylum Pseudomonadota; class Gammaproteobacteria; order HTCC5015; family HTCC5015; genus JAHDBX01. Next base: position 8,576 of record JAHDBX010000009.1, read on the forward strand.
GGTAATCATACGGCTAACTACTTCTATGATAGTGTAGGCAACCGTGTTCGTTTGAATGCTAATGGCACAAATCTAAACTACCTGTATGATGATAATGATCGTTTGACACAAGTTGGTAGTACGCTGTTTACCTATGATAATAACGGTAATACCTTAACGGAAACGGTCGGTACAGATACGACTAGTTACAGTTATGATGCGAGCAATAAGCTTTCATCTGTTGTTAAACCATCATTGGTTAGCTTTGATTTCACTTATGATGCGGATGATAACCGAATTGCCAAAACTGAAGGCGGCAATCAAGTCAGTTATCTGATCGATCGTAATAGAAAATATGCTCAGGCTATACTGGAAAGTGATGGCGCAAGTGAGACAAGCTACACATATGGGCATGATCTGGTTAGTCAGCGAGTTGATGGTCAAGATCAATACTATCATTATGATCGTAAAGGCACGGTAAAATCCTTAACCAATGCCGCGAGTAATGAGGTTGTACGTTATAACTATGATGCTTATGGTGTGTTGCTCAATCAAGCGGGTACAGCGCAAAATAGTCATCGTTATACCGGTGAGTACTTCGATGAAGATCTGGGGCACTATTACCTGAGAGCGCGTAATTATAACCCAACTACAGGCCGCTTTACGCAGATGGATACTTGGGAAGGTGATACAGGAAGGCCTGCAAGCTTAAATAAATACGTATATGCACATTCTGATCCTGTTAATAATGTTGATCCGAGTGGTAGAGCTATAGCGATTAACATGGCCTTTACCATGAGCATTTCAATACGCTTGGCTTATGTGGTTGTTGGTTTAAAAATCGCCGTAGCGGTGCTTGCTTTACATATTGCTGCTGACCTTATTCATACCGGTATTATGATGATGGTTAATTCAAACGCAGGGCGTTACCCGGCAAACAGTCAGGCTGATATGGAACATCAGCATTATAAAGACTTCTGTGATAAGCAGCGGCCATCTAAAGGTGGCGGTAGAAAAGATTGTGCGGCGCTGCTGAGTAGAATTAAACATATGTTGCAGTGTATTTCTCTGGTAGAGAACTGGGATGCCAGATGGGCTCCAGGTCGACATAGGGGTAACCGAATTATGCAGCATAGAAATTCACTAAGAAAACTTAGAGGTGATTATGCTAAACATTGCACATAGTGATAAAAAAAACTTGTTCTAGAGTTTAAGCAGTTTTCACTATTAGAAGGCCTTGTTATAACAAGGCCTTTTTTTATGCTTATTGGTAGTGCTTATGCTTAAGTTCAATAAGTGTATAATACGCTGATTAATATCATATGATACTTTTATGTCTACACATAACTCTAATTTATATGCGTATATTGAAACAGTAATCAATCGTTATGCGACAAAAACAGCTTTATTAGATCACAATAATAGGGCTTGGCGTTATTGCGATATTGATGACCTATCGGCAAAATTTGCAAACGGTTTGTTAACAGCAGGCTTGCAAATAGGCGATAGAGTTTCAGTGCAGGTTGATAAGTCGCCTGAAGCATTATGCTTGTATTTAGCCTGTTTACGAGCAGGCTTTGTTTTTCATCCGCTCAATATGGCATATCAATCAAGCGAATTAGCTTTTTTGCTTGGCGATGCTGCGCCAGCAGCGATTGTTTGTGCAGCAAAGAATAAGTCATTAATGGAAGGCTTTGCTGTTGGTTGTACAACTTTATTGACCTTGGATGCTAATGGCCAAGGCTCGTTAATGGAGCTGTCAAGCGCAATGCTTTCTGATTATAAGACCGTTATCAGTCAACAGGATGATTTGGCAGCCTTATTGTATTCATCGGGTACAACCGGGCAGCCCAAAGGCATTATGCTCAGTCATGGTAATTTATTAGGTAATGCGCAATCACTGATTGAGGCTTGGGGCTTTACTAATCAAGATCATTTGCTACATGCTCTGCCGGTATATCATGTGCACGGTTTATTTATAGCTTTAGGCTGTGTATTGCTTAGTGGGGCATCTATGCGTTGGTTGCCCGCTTTTAAAGCCCAACAAGTGATCGAATATTTGCCTAGTTGTACCGTTATGATGGGCGTACCCACATATTACACGCGCTTATTGGCGGATGAAAGTTTTACAAAAGATACAGCTAGCAATATTAGAGTTTTTATTTCTGGTTCAGCGCCGTTGTTAGATGAAACGTTTACTGCATTTGAAGAGCGTACAGGTAAAACTATATTAGAGCGTTATGGTATGACTGAAACTAATATTAATACCTCTAACCCCTTATCAGGTAAGCGTAAAGCGGGTTCTGTTGGCTTGCCACTGCCTAATGTTGAAATTAGAGTGGTTGATGAGAATAACAATATGCTTGCGCAAGGTGAAATTGGCAGTGTGCAAGTAAAAGGGCCTAATGTTTTTAAGGGGTATTGGCATTTGCCTGAGAAAACGGCAGGGGCATTTACGCCAGATAATTTTTTTGATACGGGTGACAAAGGGCTAATTGATAAAGATAACTATTTATCAATAGTTGGTCGAGAAAAAGATATGGTTATTAGTGGTGGTTTAAATATTTATCCTAAAGAAATAGAACTGCTTATTGATACCTTGCCAACCGTATTAGAGTCAGCGGTTGTTGGTGTGCCGCATGCTGATTTTGGTGAGGCAGTATTAGCGGTAATTGTGAATAATGATGCGATGATTACAGTAAGAGAAGATGTTGTTCACTTTCTAAAAACGCAAATTGCCAACTTTAAAGTGCCAAAGCATGTTGTGTTTGTTGATGAGCTGCCTCGTAATGTGATGGGTAAAGTACAAAAAAATATTTTGCGGCAGCAGTTTGCTGAGATTCTTAGTTAACGTTTATGCTTAACTGGGTATTACTATCAGCCTTTATCCCTACTTTTTTCTTGGTGTCTATAACACCGGGTATGTGTATGACTTTGGCAATGTCATTAGGTATGACAATAGGCGTTAAAAAATCTTTATGGATGATGGCCGGGGAATTAATCGGTGTTGCCATCGCTGCCATTTTTACAATAATGGGCATAGCCGCCGTCATGCTAAAGTTTCCTTTATTGTTTACGGTATTTAAATTTGTTGGTGCAGCTTATTTACTATTTTTAGGTCTACAATTATGGCGCTCAAAAGGCAAATTGGCATTAGATGATTTCTCTGACAATGTGACTGATATAAGTCGAAAAAGCTTGGTCTGGCAGGGCTTTATTACGGCTGTTGCTAACCCCAAGGGTTGGGCATTTTTTATTGCTTTATTACCACCTTTTATTGCACCTGACTATCCTTTGATGTTTCAGTTGCCAGCACTCATTGTCATTATATTAATTCTAGAATTTCTATGTTTGCTAATCTATGCGAGTGGAGGAAAGTCTTTGCGTTTACTGCTGAAAAATAAAAATAATGTAAAGCTTATTAATCGTATAGCGGGTACATTAATGATGGGCGTAGGTGTTTGGTTAATAGCCAGCTAGTTTTTACTCTTCATGTAAAGCGCGTAAGCGTTCTTGCCTTGCCTGTTCTTCTTCAAAAGCAGCTTTTATTTCTAGCATAACGCTATCAACGTCAGCGGTGTTTTGTGTTTCAGTGAACTTACCCGTTACTTGGCTATCAGGTTGCAGTTCACCTTCTTCATAAAGCGCCCATATTTCTTTGGCATACTGCATACTTAATAAAGAAGGTTCATACTGCCCATAGTAATTTTGCATGTTTTCTATATCGCGTTGTAACATGCTGAAAGCATTATTGTTGGCCGCTGCGTCTACGGCTTGTGGCAGGTCAATGATTACAGGGCCCTCTTGATCAACAAGAACGTTAAACTCGGATAGGTCACCATGTACTATACCAGCGCAGAGCATCTTTATTACGTATTGCATCATTATGGAATGGTCTTCATAAGCTTGCTCGGCACTCATACTGACATCGTCTAGCCTTGGTGCAACGTCACCATTTTCATCAGTGATAAGTTCCATTAGCAGTACGCCGTCAAAGCAGCCATAAGGTTTCGGCACTCTTACACCGGCGTTAGCCAATTTATATAGTGCATCAACCTCGGCATTTTGCCAAACTTCTTCTTGTTGTTTGCGGCCAAATTTAGAACCTTTTTCCATAGCACGTGCGCGACGTGAATTGCGGACTTTGCGGCCTTCTTGATATTGTACGGCTTTTTTAAAATTACGCTTGGATGCTTCTTTATACACTTTTGCACAGCGTATGTTATTGCCGCAGCGAACAATAAAGACGTCAGCTTCTTTGCCGCTCATTAGCCGGCTAAGTACTTCATCAATTAAGCCATCTTCTACTAATGGTTGTATACGTTTGGGTGTTTTCATATTAACTAAGTATATGTAGTCATGTTATAGTTTTGCAAACTAATAAATTTTCTCTTGTGCTGTGCTTTTGACTTGAAGGCATGTATGCTTAATTATCGTTTAATAAATTGGCTAAAGCGTGGTCGAGCTGTTCTTTTTTCTCAACCGCTCGTAAAGTATTCGTTTCTTGGTCAAAGTTTTCATGGAAGCTAGGTATAGATAAACTGCCTCTTATATCAGCTGCAAAATGTGGCGCCGATACTAAGGCTTGTTTAAGTACATTGGCTGCGCCACCTTTCCCGGGCGAGGTTGATAAAAATAAAGCAGGCTTATTACCAAAAACATCTCTAGTAATACGGCTACACCAGTCAAATAAATTTTTATATGCTGCAGTATATGAGCCGTTATGCTCTGCGAATGAGATAATAAGAGCATCAGCTGAAGATATTTTAGATAAAAAATCCAAGGCCGCTTGAGGTTGGCCTAAATCTTTTTCTTTGTCTTCGCTAAACAACGCTATTTCATAGTCATTTAAATCTAATGTTTCTCTATCTACGTTTTGTAACTGAGAGGCCGCATAACTCGCAAGCTTTTTATTGATGGAATTTTTGCTGCTGCTTGCGCCAAAGGCAATAATTTTCTTCATTCTATATACTCCTTAATAAGCTGTTGGCTTAGACCTACAAACTAGGTAAGTCTGTTAATTTATTGTTACTTATATTATTTGACGAGAACTGTTTAGCCAGGTCCTTAATTCTTGAAATACGTTTTTTTGAGCTTGGGTGTGTGCTTAATATTTGCAGGTTCAGCGTAGTGTTGCTTTCTTTTTGCATACGTTCAAAAAAGTCATAACTACCTTTGGTGTGACCATAATAAGCATATAACGCTTCTAGCGCTAATTCATCGGCTTCACTTTCTTGTTTGCGACTAAAGTTAAGTGAAGTCAGTGTGCTTGTTGAATTTAATATCGCAGCAGCGCCACCATTGTCTATACTGCCACCAACAATAGCCATGCTTAAGCCAACAATAACGCCGCTGCTGAGCGCTTTGATGGGGTGTCTAGCTTTAACATGCGCAATTTCGTGCGCAATAACCATGGCCAGTTCGTTTTCTGATTCAACGAAATCTAATAGACCCTGATATATCAATATTTGACCATTTAATGTCGCGCCAGCATTAATAATGTCTGCGTCTATATAATTTACCTGAATTTGCATGTCAGCGGGTAAATCCATATTACTCGCTAAATTTTTAGCAAGTGTAGTTAAGTAATGTTGTTTTTTCTCGGTATATTGATCTTGATCTTTGGTTTTAATAATATCGCTAAATTCAAAAGTGTCAGGAAAAATATACTTTTCATATTTAAACGGAATATAGTGTGCAAAGGTTTGCGCAAAAAGATATACACTGGCAACAAAAACAACGAGACTGCCTGAGATGCCAAGTGCTAAATAAATAAATTCTTTAAAGTGGTTCTCTTTAGTATAATTTATCTCTTCAGGTATTTTGGGGTTTGAGTATTCCATTAGAGTCTATTTTATTTAGTAGGTATGATGGCTGTACCATAAGCATAAACTTCAACTGAACCAATAGCATTGCCTTTGCCTTTTGAAATAGATGCTGTTTCTAATTTGCAATTAAGTACCATTATAGATCCATTTTCTGCTGCTTCTTGCTTCATGCGAAGTAAAGCTTCGCGTCGTGCACGTTCAAGTAAGGTTTCATAGGCGCGAATGCGTCCGCCAACGAGTGCGCGCAAACCAGAAAGAAAACGTTTGAAATAGTCCACGGATATAACAACGCTGCCATCAACGAGTATGTTGTCAAAATTACTATTCTGAAATTGCTCAGGTAATTTTTTTTCTGGGATAACCAGTATGTTTTTTAGCTTATCTTCACGATGAATGATACTTTTAAAGTGACGCTTTTCTGCTAAGGTGCCAAATCCATAGCCTAAGGCTAATAAAACAATCAGTGTGATGATGCTCATATAAACCCCTTAACTATTATTCTAAAACGACAGCTGTACCATAAACAAATAACTCGGCTGCACCTTGGGTAACTGAAGAAGTTGAAAACCTAACATTAAGTATGGCATTAGCGCCAATGGCTTCAGCTTGTTGTTGTAGGCGTTGCATAGCTTGCGCGCGAGATTCTTGTAATAGTTCGGTGTAGCCTTTTAGTTCACCGCCGAAAATATTTTTTAAACCGGCCATGATGTCGCGCCCGGCATGCTTAGCTCTAACTGAGCTACCTTGAACTAGGCCAAGGTGCCTGCTTATCGTTTTTCCCGAAACAGTTTCGAGGTTACTGATGATCATATATGTCTCCATTTTTATTTGATGTAGCAGAAATAAACTGCATAAAACAGCAACTTTTTCATTGCTTGCATGGCTCAATCATTATTAGCTTTACTTACTGGTTACCATTAAAT
>JAHDBX010000010.1:0-11527 GCA_020630145.1 Gammaproteobacteria bacterium
TCCCACTTAAAACAAACTAATAAATTAGAATGATTTAGCTAACTGAACGTATGCTTCAGCATCATCAAGAGTAGCAGCCGAATCAAAGTCAGTTGACTCATAACGGAAGCTAGCACCCAAACCAGCAATTGTAGTACCTAAATCAAGACGTAATTTAGAGCTAACGTCATCAGTAGTTGCACTTGTAATACCCCAAGAGAAGTTAGAAGCATTACCAGAAGCATGAATGGCAACAACATCAGTTTCAGCACCACCAGCATCTACATTGTATGAGTGAGCAGCTAAAGTAATACCGCCAACAGTAGTTTTAGCACCAATGATTGTTTTATCTGTGTCAGTAGCATCTGCACTTGCACTAGAAGCACCAATTGTAACAGGACCAGCTGCAAACTCAGCACCGAAAGCAATTTCGTCGCCTGAAGCAGGAGGAGCAAAATAAGCACCAAAGTTTAACGCACCAGCTGAACCAGTAAGACCAACAGCCGAACCACTACCAGTACCTTCACCAGCAATATCATTAGCGTATAGACCAAACTCAACATCATCAACACCACCTAATTTGAAAGTAGTAGAACCACTTTTAATACCAACAGTAGTGTTATCAGAAGTTAGAGCAGTACCGTTAAGGCCGTCTGCATCTATACGGTAAGTAGCAAAACCAGTTAGATCACCAACTGTTTCAGAAACTTCAAAACCGAAACGTACGTCACCAGCAGCAACACTGTTGTCAGCTGCAGCGAAGTCATTTACAAGTACAAATCTAGTTTGAACAACACCGCTGTATGTAACGTCAGCCGCACTTACTGTTAAAGGAGCAACTGCAGCAGCAGCTAGTGCACCCAAAATTAGTTTATTTTTCATTATTACTCTCCGAATATAAAAAATTATTATGGTTTTTATTCAACATGATCATTTCCAATGGTACACCAAAACTTTGGTAAAGCAAATAGAACTGACCTACATACGAAAAATCGATAATAACCGATTTACTTATTCCGACACCATAGCAAACACGCAATTGACATTCAAGTGTTTTATCGCAATTGAATCTATCATTAATATATCTTTCATTAACACTTCAACAAATGGATTAAGCCACAAATAAAACACTTTGAAAATAAAACACGCTGCCAACTTCGTTTTGCATTTTGTCAAAAACACCGTTTTAACCTTTACACTTGATACAAGTTAAAACCATTAAGCGATGCGCGAAGTCGTGTCTGGGTCAAAATAGCAGACTTTACTCAAATTAAACGCCAACTTTGTTGTTTTACCGGCCTGAATTTCGGCATCAGCACGCAAACGCGCAATACTTTCCTTACCACCGAGCATAGTCACAGCAAATGTATCGGAACCTGCTGGCTCAACAACGTCAATTTTACAATCACGCTCAACGATTTCATCACTATTTCTATCTGCACCATCCGGGTCTGTCAATGCTTCTGGGCGAATCCCAAAAATGACCTTTTTACCAACATAGGCAGATAAGTCTGCACCTTTCTTGGCAGGTAATATAATGGTATCGCCTTTTGCAGAGCCTATTGTGAGTTGTAAACCTTTATCAGATTTTGATACAGCTGCTTCTATAAGGTTCATTGATGGCGAACCCATAAAGTCAGCAACAAACATATTTGCCGGCTCGTTATAGATTTCGGCAGGCGAGCCTGATTGCTGTAAATAACCGTCCTTCAAGACTGCAATTTTGGTTGCCAGCGTTAAAGCTTCAATTTGATCATGCGTTACATAAACAATTGTGGTTTTCATGCGCTGATGTAAGCGCTTTATTTCCGTACGCATATCCACCCTTAACTTTGCATCAAGGTTAGACAATGGCTCATCAAACAAGAAAATTTTAGGGTCTCGCACTAACGCTCTACCCATTGCAACACGTTGACGCTGACCACCTGACAACTGCCCAGGTTTACGATCTAACAACTCACCAATTTGGAGCATATCCGCTACCTCTTTGATCGCTGCATCACGTGTCTCTTGATCAATACCGCGTATCTCCATACCAAAGCTAATATTTTTAGCTACGGTCATATTGGGATACAAGGCATAAGATTGAAACACCATCGCAATATCACGCTTCGACGGATGCAAACCCGAAATAGATTTACCATCAATATCAATATCGCCACTCGTAATCTCTTCCAAGCCAGCAATAGTATTTAAGAGAGTTGACTTACCACAACCCGATGGACCTACTAAAACCAAAAAACCACCGTCTTCTATATCAAGATCGATACCTTTTAATACATCTACAGACGAACCGTAGCTTTTATGTAGATTTTTTATATTTAAATTAGCCATTTTATTAACCTTTAACCGCGCCGGCCATTAGACCTCGCACAAAATAACGTCCGGAGACAATATAAACAATTAGGGTAGGCAATGCTGCCAAAACCGCACCCGCGAAATGCACGTTGTATTCTTTTACCCCAGTAGAGGAACTAACAAGATTATTTAACGCAACTGTCATTGGCGTTGAATCAAAGTCAGAGAACGATGCACCAAACAAGAAATCATTCCAAATATTGGTAAACTGCCAAATTACTGTAACAACAATAATCGGGGCCGAGCTCGGCAGTAGTATTCTAAAGAATATTTGAAAGAAACCCGCGCCATCAATTTGAGCCGCTCGAACCAACTCGGTTGGGAATGCCTCATAGTAGTTTCTAAAAAACAAGGTTGTAAAACCTATGCCGTAAACCATATGCACGAACACCAATCCAGCCGTGGTTCCCGCTAAACCAAAAAGGCCCAGCATTTTTGCCATTGGAATCAAGACAATTTGAAAAGGAATAAAACACGATAACAACAACAAACCGAAAACAAGCCCTGCACCTTTAAAGGTCCACTTAGTCAAAACATAACCGTTTAGTGCACCTAATACCGTGGTCAACATAACCGCAGGTACAACCATAAATATTGAGTTAATAAAGTAAGGTTTTAACCCCGTTGCAGATACACCTATTTGCGCCGTTGACCATGCTGAACGCCATGGCTCCAAGGTCCACTCAACTGGCAAACGCATCATGTCGCCACCACGAATTTCGTCCAAAGGCTTAAATGAGTTAACCAACATTACATATAGCGGCAGCAAATAATAGATAGCGAATACGATTAATATTGCATAAATTAACGCTCTAATCGCCATACCACTTTTAACCGCGTTATCTTGAGATACAGCACTCATTGCTTACCTCCACTCTTTAATTCGCTATACAAATAAGGAATAATGATTGAAAAAATCATTGCCAACATAATAATGGCTGATGCCGCACCAATACCCATTGAGTTACGAGTAAAGGTATATGAATACATAAATGTTGAAGGCAATTCTGTTGCTCGCCCGGGGCCACCCCCCGTAAGCGCAATCACCAAGTCATAAGCCTTAATGGCTAAATGTGCCAATACAACAAAGGCTGACAAAAATACAGGACGCATTAATGGGATAATAATGCGACGATAAATCGTTACACTAGATGCGCCGTCAATTTGTGCGGCTTTAATAATTTCATTATCAACACCACGCAAACCAGCCAAAAACATGGCCATAACAAAACCTGACGACTGCCAAACTGCCGCAATAACCACGGTGTAAATAGCAAAATCGCTATCTTTTATCCAGTTAAACTCGAAGCTTAACCACCCTAGATTGTGCATGGTATTCTCGATACCAATACCTGGGTCTAAAAACCATTTCCATGCTGTACCTGTCACAATAAATGACAAGGCCATTGGATATAAATATATGGGGCGCAACAAGCCTTCTGCGCGTATTTTTTGATCTAATAAAATAGCGACAACCAAACCAATAACGGAGCTGATCACTATATATAGAATGCCGAATATGGCTAAGTTCTTTAAGGCTGTCATCCAATGTGAAAGCGCCCAAAGTTTATTGTAGTTTTCTAAACCTACCCACCCATAGGAAGGCAAAAGTTTAGAGTCTGTCATTGACAGATAACCTGTATAGAAAATAAAACCATAGACAAACAGCAGGATTAACAGAAAACTGGGGGCTAACACCAATTTAGGAATCCATTGTTGGAATTTATACTTCATAATTCACTCTATCCGAAAAAAAATAATTGGCGAACAGGGTGTTCGCCAACATACTGACTTAACGTCAAAATTATGATTAACGAGCACATTACATACTCGTTAACCAGTGTACATCAAAATATTATTTCGATATATTTTATTTAGCGGCAGCTACAGCTGAAACTAATTCTTTTACTGCTTTCGCACTGTTGTACTGACCATTGAAGTGAGCAGTTACAACATCATAAACCGCACCCTTAACTGCTGCAGGAGCAGCATGACCATGCGCCATTGAACCAAACAAACCACCGTTTGCACCGGCTTGAGCTAAGTCAGCCATGCCTTTTTTACCACAAGCATCAAAATCAGTATTAGGCACATCTGTACGTGATGGCACAGAACCTTTTACAACATTAAATGCTGACTGGAATTTAGGACTCATCACTGATGAAGCCATAGATAACTGTGATTTTTTAGCTGAAGAACCTTTAACATCAAACATAACAAACTGATCTGAGTTAAATGTTACAGAACCTTGCGTACCTGGGAAACGAATACAAACAAAGTCTTCACCTGGCTTTTGGTTTGCTTTCAAAAACTCACCTTTAGCCCAGTCACCCATCATTTGCATACCTGCTTTACCTTCAATTACCATTGCTGAAGCCAGGTTCCAATCACGGCCTGAGAAGTTATCATCAACATAACTACGTAATTTAGCCATGCGATCAAACGCTTCTTTCATTTTCGCGCCACCTAATGCTTTAGGGTCATGATCAATCATTGCTGCTTGATAGAAATCATTACCTAAAGATAGTACAACTGCATCAAACAATGTTGCGTCTTGCCAAGCTTGGCCACCATGAGCAAGTGGTGTAATACCGTTTGCTTTCATTGCGTCCATGACTTTAATCATTTCACCCCATGTTTTAGGCGCTTTACCACCCGTTGCATCTAAGGCTTTTTTATTGATCCAAACCCAGTTAGTTGAATGTACATTAACAGGGGCAGCAATCCATTTACCATTGTGCTTAGAAAAATCTTGCAATGCTGTTGGCACTACCTTATCCCAGCCTTCTTTGTTAGCAACAGCATTTAAGTCACCAACTGCACCATCTATCTGCGCCCAGTCTTTAATATCAAAACCCAACATTTGTGCTGCTGTCGGTGCATTACCTGATGTAACACGTGCACGCAGTGCTGTCATAGCAGCATCACCACCACCACCAGCAACAGGCATATCAGCCCATTTCACACCCTTACTTTCAAGGTCGCCTTTCAATACATTTAAAGCAGCAGCTTCACCGCCTGATGTCCACCAGTGCAGCACTTCTACTTGGTCAGCAGCATTAGCACTACCAGCACTTACTACCATTGCTGAGCAAACCGCTGCTCTCATTAAATTATTTAGTTTCATTTCTTTAACTCCTCCGGCACACAGATTACTCCAGTGCATCAATTTGAAAATAAAACCACCACCCTTTAAGGGTAGCGGCCAATATTGTTCTAATACCAGCGTAGTCATGATCAAGCACCCCACCTAACCATGACTTTCACCTTTTCCAGCATCCTTGCTTATCTCTACATGACTCCGTCTAAATTTGTAACGTTACAAATATTATATCTAGATGAAGAATTTCGCAAGCTGAAAATGTCAAAATAATGAATTTATACGTCAAAACCTTATTTTTTAACGGGATTTTTTCTTAATTAGCACCATAGGAAATATTGTTGAAAATCCGTAGGAAAAATCCCTAAACCAAGCTAATTATCAGAAGATAGATACAAATAACGTCACGTAATGCAGCAAATGACCGAATAAGAAAAAAATTTCTATAAAATTTTTAAACCATTTAAAATCAATAACTTGCAACAATAATTTGACTACTTAGAAGCATTTTTTTGCCAAAAAAACCACGCAGACTACAAAGCCTATATAACGAAAAAGGCCCTTTTTACAAAAACACAAGCTGACTCATACTGAATATGCCTCTTCATGCATATAAACGACTGACAATATAATTACGCTTCCTCTGTACACCTATAGTCCATATTGTTACTATCAATGGTGTGATTATTTAAAAAAACGGTCAACTTGAGCCATTTTTAAGCGATATAGTTTAAAACGTTTTAATTAAAGCCGATACGATACTTATACAAAATGAAGAAACAAGAACGTCCCACCCTAAAAACAATTTCAGAAATAACCGGCCTTGCTGTTACTACAGTATCCCGAGCGCTCAGTGGCGCACCTGAAATTGCGTTAAAAACGCGCAAACGAGTAGGGGATGTAGCGGAAGAAATAGGCTATATACCGGATAGAGCCGCGCAGCGCTTAAGGACAGGCAAAACCAAGGTCATCAGCCTTATTATCGGCGAACACCAAGAGGCACTAGGCTTTGGTAACTCACTTATTGTTGGCTTAACAAGACGCTTACGCGCCACAGGGTATCACTTGAATATTACCCCAAGCTTTAATAATGAAGACCCTCTAGCAGCCATACAAAGCATTGTTCGCAACAATCACTCTGACGGGGTTATATTTACGCGGACAGAGCCCTTTGATAACCGAATACGCTACCTGCTAGAAAAACAGTTTCCTTTTATTTCACATGGCCGCAGCGAATTTGCAACGCCGCATGCTTATGTTGACTTCGACAGCCAAGAGTTCTCCTACCAGGCGGTTAAAAGGCTGGTTGAGCGTGGCAGCAAGAAAGTGTGTATTATTTTACCCGCCAGCACCCTAACCTATGGGCAATTTTTGCATACCGGGTTCATGAGAGCATGCCGTGAATTCAATGTTGATTTTGAAATACCCAATGATATCGACTTAGACAACAGCCCTGATGAAATCAGACAATGGCTTAATGATAGGCTCGACTCAAGTGACTGCCCAACCGGCTTTGTATGCCCCGGTGAAAGCGCTTATTTAGCCATTAACTCAGCATTACACGACAAAATGGATGCATCTACAATTGCCAACCGCTTTAGCATTGTTGCAAAATCAACGTCCAACTTGCTAGACCAGCTTAGTCACCCGATTGATCAGATTAGTGAAGATATAGAAATGGCTGGGGAAACTTTGGCAGACCATCTGCTTAATAAGCTTATTACGCCGAATCAAGAAACCTATCAAACTATTTTAAGCCCTAAACTCAAGTTCTCACCTTTACTCAGCCCTAAAAAATAGATCAGCTTTAATGACGGCGCACACACTCCATTATCAATAAAGCCAATAAGCCACAGCTTAAAAATGCCACAACAAAGGGGTAAACATTACCACCATAGTTTTGCCCAACCACGCTGGCAACACTCACAGCGATCAGTGTTGAAGAGCCACCCACTACCGCCGAAGCTGTTCCTGCGATATGCCCCAAAGGCTCTAATGCCAATGCGCTTAAATTGCCCATTAATAAGCCTGTAGCAAAACAAACAAAAAATAAATACACCATTAACACAGCAAATATGGGCTTACCATTCGCAAGGTAGGTTGGCGCAACAAATAATAATGTAACAGCAACCAAACCTAGCAATGATACATGCACCATTTTAGCTGCGCCCAACTTAACAACAAGCCGAGAGTTAAGTACTGCCGCCAAACCAAATGCAAAAACTAGTGAGGCGAATACAACGACATACCATTCGCCCGTCGCATAATCCTCTTGCAATAGTTGCTGAGAAGCACTTAAAAAACCAACAAAAGCGCCAAAAACTAAGCCACCAATGATGGTATAGACTATCGCAACCTTCGTTGAAGACACTTCTTTACATGCATGAAAAATAAGCCCCATAGAAAAGCGCCTGCGTTTTTCTATCGGCAATGTCTCGGGCTGGCGCCAAGCAAACCATATCAGCAAAATAATGGCTAAAAAGAGTAAGGCTATAAATATTACTCGCCATGTTGCCACCAATAAAACAAGCTGACCCAAAGCAGGAGCCAGCATGGGAATAGCAACAAATACGGCCATAATGATAGACATGACGCTAGCCATCTCATCACCTTTAAAACCATCCCGCACAATAGCCGTTGCAATATTACGCGTAGCAGCAGCACCCAGGCCCTGCAAAATTCGCCCACTTAGCAACACCCATAGTGTATCTGCATAAACACAAACAACCGTACCCAGCAAAAATACAAGAAGGCCAAATATAATAACGGGCTTGCGACCAATGCTATCCGAAATTGGCCCATAGATAAATTGACCAATAGCCAAGCCAATAAAAATTGTTGTCACAATTAACTGCCGATCATTACTGTCAGACAACGATAAGTCATCCGCCATAAAAGACAACGCGGGTAACATTGCATCAATAGACAAAGCTGCCATGGCAATTAAGGCAGCCATTAAAATAATAAATTCAGTTTTACTCTGCCGCATTAAATATTTTCATCGTATTATTTAGGCCGAGCAATTGACATACGTTCACCCAAAGCAGAATATTGATCACCACCTAAACGTGACAAAGGATCAAGCTTTTCGGCATCAATAACTAAACGGCCCTGTTCTGAAGGAGTAATAAGATCATCGCTGACCGTCATCATTAAAATTTCACCATAAATAACTGACTGTGCAGCACCAATTTCATCCATGCGATGCAATTTACAAGCCATCGCTATACCACAACCCACTATACGCGGTAATGCAAAACCCTCTATGGACTCTAATTGCAATTGAGCGGTATCAACTTCTGAAATACCATGCGCTAAAGTTTCAGCTGTTTTATTAACTTGCTCCAGATGTTTTGTGCCAGGTATATGCACAACAAAATATTCACGAGTGCGAATATTTAAGCGGGTATCTTTTTCTGTAGCAGCATCTTTTTTACCTGCCGAAATCATTAAAATAGGTGGTTCACTACAAACACCGGTGAAAAATGAATATGGAGCTACATTATAACTATCGTCACCATTATCACTTAGCACCCATGCAATCGGGCGTGGCACAATTGCCTGCACCATAGCAAAATAGCGCTGAGAAGCGCTAATATTAGAAAAATCAATATGCATTTTTTATCGCTAGAGATACCGTAAACCAGCACATTAACACATCCAGACATTGCTATTCTAGCAATACGCAGATTAATCTAGTTTTTCACGCTTCCTTTGAGCAAAAATAAAATCTGTATCAAATGTTAATTTAGATAAGGTTTTTGAATCTTTATCAAGCACTCGCCAAATAGGCGTAATATTTTTCAATGGCTCGCCAGCATTGAGTTGCTCAAATGCAGCTTCAGCGACAATTTTCATCACAAAACCAGTTGCAATGGGGCACGTTACATCAGCCTTGTGTTTGCTCGCCAGCTTCTCACGCATACCCAGCACATCTACACTTTTACCTTTAGGTATTTTTTGTATAAATGCATCAAGTAGTTTCGCAGAAGGAACCAACATTTGCTGCCCTGCCTTCATGCCTGCAAAATTTTTATCCAAGGTCTTTACGTAATGCGGCTTACCTTGCTGCAATTTCTGCAGCCATGTTAGTTTTGTTTTCATGTTGTCTCAGTTTCCTAATAAGGGCAAATGTTTTAATTTATGATAACGCAATGCCATTGCTATACAGTGTGCCAGCTCACTTACAGGCAAATTCTCATGCAATGAAAAAACGACTGCTCTATTACCATTATAGGTAAACGTGTCGCCATAAATTTCTTTATAGGTTTCAATCAAGGAACTTTGGCAATGTACATATAAAGCATAATGTTGACTATCAACTTCAGCTATACGAATAGTACTACCTTGTTTGGCTATGTAACTTGCTTGCCCCCACTTCAGCGCTTCCTCCAAAACAGGCACACTCTCTTTAGCAGCCACATCAACTATCAACTGCCTTAACGCCAACAAGCACTTAGTCATTTCTTTATGGTCTGACTTCAAACTATTTACAGCACTTTTATTCTCAATAAATTGCATAAAACACTCTTATAAAATAGACCCTATAGACAAAAAATCTGTCTATAGGGTGCAAACTATATTTACTCTTTCGGCGCATACATAGCAAATATTTCAGCACCGGTGATTTTTTCAGTGTCATTAGCAAAGTCATAGTATGGCGGCTTTTCATCAATAAAAATCTGATGATCAAAAACAAAATCGTCTACACCACTAAATAAGGCTGCCGGCATAGTGTATTTATTTGCCTCTTTTAAACGATAAAATAAATGACTACCACATTGTTTGCAAAAACCACGTTCTGCCCATGCAGATGAGTTAAACACTGAAACATTATCCTCACCTGTAAAACTGACATCTGTACCACATTCAATAGTTACTAATGGACCACCTGTCCATTTACGGCACATACTACAGTGACATACACCTATACTTTTCTTTTCAGCTTTGGCAGCAATGCTCACTCCACCACACAAACAGCCACCTTCAATATTTATATTTTGCGACATAGACGCCTCCAATTTTTACTCACTATGCTAATAAGCAATGTATACGCGTTAGCAATTCGCTAGGCGGTGTTTCTTTAGGGTCATTTAAGTACTCCTCTACCGGCGGAAAGTCGGCTGCTTCATAACCACTGTTTGGCAACCATTGTCCAAATAACCAATCATACGGTTTTTCTAATTCAGCATAAGAACCTTTAAACAATACGGTTGCATACTTACCCGCTGGTACAGTTACTCTTTCTGGCGCATCATCACCACTTAACTCAATATGCAAAGGCGCTGTAACACCTGCCTTTGAACGCAACTCATTTACTGGTACGGACTTAGGATCGTGATAATACAAACCTAAAGAACGCGTGCTTTCATTTAATAATTCGTTGCTAGCTGCATAGATAAATATCTTTTCAAATATATTACCTATCTCCATATAATCACCATGGTGATCATAGGTAATTAAATCAATTGCTTCTAAGTCCATCATTTCTACATTAAACATATCGTTATACACCTTATCTTCTGTTGGCAGCATTGCAATAAAAGGTTCATCATTATCAGCCGCTTTTGCCTGCTGACGCTCCCGATACTCACTTGGCGACTCACCAAAGACATTAGTAAAAGCTCTACTAAAGGCTTCTGTGCTGCCGTATGATACTTTTTTTGCAATACTAGAAATTGGCTGATCAGAACGAATTAAATCAGCCGCTGCTTTTTGAAGGCGTAAGCGTCTTACTGTTGCATTTACTGTGTCTTGTGCTAACTCTCGATATATACGGTGAAAGTGATAGGGCGACATATGTGCTATATCTGCCAATGTATTCACATCTAAATCACCATCCAAGTTTTGATATATATAATCAATAACGTTTGTTAAGCGTTGACGATAGTTTTTGCTTGTTGCTTGTTTCATATCATTGCCTCCAGTTGCAATAATAGAGCAGTGGATTTGATAATGTTTGCGGTTTTGCAATGTTTACTCTACAGTAAGTCACCCAAATTCATAGCATATAGAAATCAATTATAAAGGCCAAATATGAAACTCAAGTTTATTTTTCTTGTTATTGTAATGCTTAGCACATCATGCAAT
>JAHDBX010000010.1:11537-14435 GCA_020630145.1 Gammaproteobacteria bacterium
TTGATAATGTTTGCGGTTTTATATAAATCACACTATATTGGCGCCTGTAGTTATTTATATAATCTAACAAGGAATAAAAA
The DNA here is from genome assembly GCA_020630145.1 of Gammaproteobacteria bacterium. Classification (GTDB taxonomy): domain Bacteria; phylum Pseudomonadota; class Gammaproteobacteria; order HTCC5015; family HTCC5015; genus JAHDBX01. The sequence goes on from JAHDBX010000010.1 coordinate 11,618, forward strand.
TGAAACGTATTTTTTCTAAAACACATATCCTATTTTTTAGCTGCTTACTATTAGTCAACGCTGCTTATAGTGGCGGCACCTATGTTCATGTTAACGACATGAGCTTAGTAGATTATCAAATGGTATCAAATGGCAAAGTTTATTTTCGTAATTTAAATGAATTTAATAGCTCCGTTACCGGTTGCTGTTATGCCTTTTACATAGACACCAGCACAGACTACGGAAAGAGCACCTGGTCAACCATGCTAATGAAAATGGCAACCAAGCAAGACCTCTACCTATATGTTGACGAGAGTAACCCTCCTACTGGCGGTAACGCCGCTTTAATAAGCCACATCGGCAATTGGTAATAAATACTATGAAAGCTATATGGAATAATCAAGTACTCGCTGAAAGCGACAATACCGTTGTGGTTGAACGCAACCATTACTTCCCTGCTGATGCTATTAACAAAGCATTTTTCACGAGCAGTAGCACCCATACGCACTGCCCATGGAAAGGCGAAGCGAGCTATTACTCAATAGTTGTAAACGGCGAAGAAAATAAGGACGCGGCATGGTTTTACTCGAGCCCCAAAGACGCGGCGAAAGAAATTAAAGACCATATCGCTTTTTGGAAAGGCGTAGAGATTACCGAATAAAAGACACAAAAAAAGGGGCTGTTAAGCCCCTTTTTATTTACGTGTTTACCTCTTAAGCGGCATTACGTGATGCGCGCTTACGCTCATTTTCAGTAAGGTGCTTTTTACGTAAACGAATGCTGTCTGGCGTAACTTCAACTAACTCATCATCTTCGATAAACTCTAAAGCCTGTTCTAGCGTGTGCTTAATAGGCGGCACTAGCGTTAAGGCTTCATCTGTACCTGAAGCACGTACGTTGGTTAACTGCTTACCCTTTGTCACGTTCACGGTTAGGTCATTTGAACGCGAATGCAAACCAACAATTTGGCCTTCGTATATATCAATCGCATGACCCAAAAATAAGCGACCACGGTCCTGCAAGTTAAATAATGAATAGGCCGATGTTTTACCGTTAACCATCGATACCATTACGCCATTTTGGCGTGACGTTACCTCACCCGCTTTTACTTGCCCATAATGGTCAAATACACTGGTTAAAATACCCGAACCTGAAGTTAGCGTTAAGAATAAGCCACGGAAGCCAATTAAGCCTCGTGATGGGATGATAAATTCCATTTTTATGCGCCCTTTACCATCAGGTTCCATATTGGTCATTTCGGCTTTACGCAGACCTAGCTCTTCCATAACCGGGCCTTGGTGTTGCTCTTCAATATCAACCACTACTTGCTCAAATGGCTCTTGAATAACGCCATCAACTTCACGCTGAACCACTTCTGGGCGAGACACGCCTAGTTCATAGCCTTCGCGGCGCATGGTTTCAATTAATACAGACAAATGTAATTCGCCACGGCCTGATACTTTAAACTTATCTGCTGTATCACCTTCTTCAACACGTAGCGCGACGTTATGAATCAATTCCTGATCTAAACGCTCTCGAATATTACGAGACGTTACATATTTACCCTCTTTACCTGCAAATGGCGAATCATTTACGCGGAAGGTCATGCTTACTGTTGGCTCATCTACAGATAGGGCTGGCAATGCTTCAACGTTATCTGGGTCACACAACGTATCTGAAATACTTAAGCCATCAATGCCGTTTATACAGACGATATCACCCGCTGTGGCCTTATCTGTATCTACACGTTCTAAGCCCATATAGCCTTTTACATTTAAGACTTTACCTTTGCGCTCATTACCATCCGCCGACTTAACAATGACTTGTTGATTAGGCGATAGTGCGCCACGCGTAATACGACCAACACCAATTACACCTACATAGCTATCATAATCTAGGGCTGATATTTGCATTTGGAAATCACCATCTATATCCACATCAGGTGCAGGTACTTTTTCAGTAATCATTTGAAACAGTGGCGTCATATCTTCTGCCATAGCATCGGCTTCTAAGCCAGCAATACCATTGATAGCAGAGGCATAAATAACAGGAAAATCTAATTGCTCATCTGTCGCACCCAAGCGATCAAATAAATCAAACACTTGATCCATAACCCAGTCTGGACGTGCACCTGGGCGGTCAATTTTATTGATAACAACGATAGGCTTTAAGCCTTTTTCAAATGCTTTCGATGTAACGAAACGTGTTTGAGGCATTGGACCATCAACAGCATCCACTAACAGCAATACACTATCAACCATAGACAATACACGTTCTACCTCACCACCAAAGTCGGCGTGCCCTGGTGTATCAACGATATTGATACGGAAATCTTCCCACTCTATAGCCGTATTTTTAGCCAGAATCGTAATGCCACGCTCTTTTTCCTGGTCATTTGAGTCCATGACGCGTTCCGCATCTTGGCTTTTTCTATCTAGCGTGCCAGATTGATTTAGAAGTTTATCGACCAAAGTGGTTTTACCATGGTCAACGTGAGCAATAATGGCGACATTGCGCAATTTATCAGTATTTGTATTAGACATAATGTTTACGGCGTAGTAGGAGGATTACAAGAATTTGGGCGAGATTATACAGGTAGCCTGCTGAAAGACTATGGTTATTTTGCCTATTTTATAGGTCTTTTAGTACTTTATTCTAAATCCAATGACTTTTAGCGCTCCCTGCCTATCGTAATAGCGCAAGTTGACCTAAATACCGGCCCATCCTTTACCTTTAAACAGGCAAAGCTTAGAAAAACAGCGGGCAAGTTTACCCGTTAAAACAAGCCAAAAAAAAGCCCCAAGCTAAGCTTGGGGCTTTTATGACTCACTCACGAGGG
>JAHDBX010000011.1 GCA_020630145.1 Gammaproteobacteria bacterium
AAAGTGTGCCTATGGTCATAATAGTTTTTAACCAATATTGCTAATGCTATTACCGTCAATAGTAAGTTGTGAGAATTGATAGCTCTGCTATTTTCAACTTCTTCTAAGAGTAGAGAAACGCTGGTTTGATAAAAGATCACCAGTAAAGCTAATGCTAGCCATAAGCCTAAATCTTTCTTTTCAAAACGAAAATAGCCAGTATTAATAATATGTTTAAACATCTAGAGAAAATTTTGAAATTAAATCGTAAAGAGTAGGGCGGCTAATGTCTAAAACTTTGGCGGCCTTGCTAATATTGTTGTCGCATTGTTTCAATGCTTGAATAATGGTTGTTTTTTCTACAGCCTCACGCGCTTCTTTGAGTGTGTAAGGCTGGTTGTTTGTTAAGTTAGGTTGTTCGATCTCATTTTCTTCCTGAAGTTCCATGTCTTGCGCGCTTATAATGCCATTGTCGCAAAGAAAGAAAGCGCGTTTGAGTTTGTTTTCTAATTCACGGATATTGCCAGGCCAATTATGTTCTTGCATGGCGTGCAAGGCGCTATTGTTTAAGGTGACGTTATTATGATTATCTTTATTCATTTTTCGCAGAATAAAGCGGGCTATAGCAATAATGTCGTCTTGGCGTTCGCGCAAAGGTGGAATATTAACGGTAACTTCGGCAATACGGTAGTATAAATCTTCTCTGAATTCGCCAGCAGAAATGAGTTCTTCGAGGTTTCTGTGGCTTGCAGACACAATGCGTACATCAACACTGATATGTTCCCGGCCGCCTATTCTCTCTATTGTCCGTTCTTGTATAAAGCGTAATAGCTTAACTTGTATGTTAAGAGGGATGTCGCCTACTTCATCTAGCAATAGTGTGCCACCATTGGCTTGCTCTATTTTGCCAATGGTTCTTTTTGTTGCGCCCGTAAACGCACCTTTTTCGTGGCCAAATAATTCGCTTTCTAATAAGTTTTCAGGGATGGCCGCACAGTTAATAGCAACAAATGGTCCATCCTTTCGGTTGCTAAGCGTATGTAAAGCATTAGCAAATAGCTCTTTTCCGGTGCCGGATTCACCATTTAAAAAAGTACTAACATTAGCTGGCGCCAATTTTTCTATTTGTCGGCAAGTCTTAAGCATGATTTCACTGCTGGCTATAATGCCTGGCAAGGTGCTTTGAGGTGCGGCTATCTCAACAAGCTTCTCATACTCTCGTTCTAGCTCATAAACACGACATGCTCTATCTAGCGTGATTTTAAGTATGTCGATATCAATGGGTTTTTGATAAAAATCGAATGCACCCTGGTTAATGCTACGAATAGCATTCGCTCTATCATGGTTGCCAGTAACCATAATAATTTTCGTTAGAGGTGATATTTCCAATATGGCATCAAGTGTTGCCAAGCCTTCTCTGGCGTCATCAGGTGCGGGCGGTAAGCCTAAATCCAATGTAGCAACAGCGGGTTTAAACTGTTTTACAAAGCTTATGGCTTCTTCTTTATTGTTGGCAATGTGCACATCAAATTCATCAAATGCCCAGCGCAGTTGCTTTTGAATGCCTATGTCATCTTCGACAATTAATAGTTTTTTTAACTTACTCATAATCTTTTACGCTTGAACAATCGGTAGTGATATCATAAATTCTGTTCCCTTGCCGACCTGACTCCTTACTTTACCATCACCACCTATTTCACGGGCATATTTTCGTACTTCGTAGGCACCTATGCCCATGCCAGATGCACCTTTGGTGGTATAGAAAGGTTTGAAGAGCTTATTGTCAATAAAATCTTGAGACATGCCGTCACCGTTGTCATCAAATACTATCTCAACAAGGTCATCAATAACGCTGGTCGATATATAAATCTCGCTACTGTTGGCTTGTTGGGCATTACGGAGTATATGGCCAATTTGTATAAGCAAATCTTCATGCTTCGCTTTGACTAATAAATTTTCTTTTTGGCTAAGTAAATTGATTTTGCATGCGCTATTGGAAAATGCATGCGCGCATTCCTGTAATACTGTACTTAAGGTGCAACTATTGTTTGTTGATGGCTGTGAGTCAGCATGCAGGTTGCTAATAAGGTTTTGCATTGTGCTTACCGAGTTGGCAATAGTTTCTATCATGTCGTCAATAAATTCTGGTTTGTTCTTATGTTTGGCAGCGTTTTGTACCAACAATGATTGTTGCGATATTAAGTTGCGCAGGTCATGGATAATAAAAGTGGTTGTTTGGTGAAATGCTTCAAACTGTTTCGCTTCTGACAGTGCATTAGCATGAGCATGCTCCATTAAATAACTACCTAGCTGTCTACCAACGGTTTTAAATATATCTAAATCTTCCCAATTTAAGTCTTCGTTATACTCCGTCTTTTCAAGTACTACAAAGCCATTCAGTTTGTCTTCATGAATTAAAGGGATAGCTAACCATAGTTTGCTTAAACTGTTTAGCTCAGTAGGTGGCGGTGTGTATTCGTTATTTGTATTGCTATCAAAGATAACGATATTGCCTGATGCGAGCGACTGAACTATAGGGTGAGAATGGTTAAAGCTAACATTTTCGTCCAAGCCCATATTCCATTGGCCGTCGATAGCGAAGTCGTGGTTGCTGTTGTCGGACCAAAGAATACCACCGTTGGTTTGCGCCAAGTCAGCCAATACTTTGATAATTTTTTCTTGTAAGCTTAAGCTGCTGTCAAGGTTTGATATTGTATTGATGAGTTTTAACCATTCAACACGATAATCGTATTTATTTTTGAAAAAGTGTTTGCTGATAAATGTTGAAACTTGATAACGCAAACTTTTTGAAGACAGTAATAGTAGTAAAAAAATCAGGCTGGCAAAAATAAGTAAGGCCAGGAAAAAATCAGCTAAATCTCCCGCTATGCTGCGAACATAAATGCTTGCAAATACGAGAGCTGCTAGATAAATACTGCACAGGAACAAGGTAAAAGAAGTGGTAACAACTTGCCGTGAAACAAAAATATTCAATGACCAATTAGGATTTCTTGCAATCGCTAACGCTATCAGTGGAATGCTGATGGCACTGACTATACCGCGTGTACTCCAAATGAGTAAATTAACATCATGGAATAGTAGTAAGTATGAAAATATGCACAAGTCATAGATGAAGATGCCCACTATGCCTAAGCAGAGGAGTTTGATAGACCAGCGCTGTTGTTTGCTGGTGCTACGGTACAGGCTTTCTATTGAGTAAATACCGATAATGATTGAAATAATGAGCAAAAATATAATGTTATTGATGCCACTTTCGAAAGAAAACAGGGTCTTTTCAAAAAATGTAAGATGGATAGCTATGCTGATGCTGATAGCGAGTATGGCAAGGCTGCATAAGCTGGCGACATGTTTGAGGGCTGAGGTCAGTGTTGGCGCTGACAAGCTAATGATCAGTAATGTCCATATGCTGTATCGCAAAGCTTCCAGTGGCAGGTAGTGCACGCCATTTATGAATGCTACTTTGGTGTTGATGGCGAGCAAAATATTCCAAATAGCACTAATTGTTAATGCGCTTGCAAGCAAAAGAGCCGTTTTATTTTTCTGGCTGTTTACCATTAGAATAAGCAGCAAAACGATGTTTGCTGCTGCACCTAATAGAAAGCTATAAAACGCTATGTCTTGCACGTGAATACCTGTTTTGTTCAGCAGGTATTATAAGCAGTAAGCCAAACCCCTGCTACAACGTTTATGTTAAGAAAGGTTTAGCGAGCGCCTTTGCCGAATAAGACGATTTCGACGGTTTGTATCAAAATCAAGAAGTCGAATAAAACGGTATGATTTTTGATGTAATACAAGTCATATTGGAGCTTTTGTATAGAGTCCGCTTCATTAGCGCCATATGGGTAACGAAGTTGCGCCCAGCCAGCTATGCCAGGTTTAAACAGGTAGCGTTGTTTGTAAAAGGGAATACGCTCAATTAAACCTTTATCAAACTCAGGGCGTTCAGGCCGTGGGCCTACTAGGCTCATCGTGCCGTTCAGAACATTGAATAATTGTGGTAGCTCATCAATACGTGTTTTGCGCATAAAAGCGCCTACACGAGTGATGCGCGGATCATTCTCTTGTGCCCAAACTGCGCCAAATTTTTCAGCGTCAGTGCGCATGCTGCGAAATTTCAATATGCTAAAAACTTTGCCGTGCTGGCCGACACGTTTTTGCGAATAAAAAATAGGCTGGCCAAAACCACTCTCTATCATGATTGCTAATGCTGCAAGTAGCATAAAAGGCCACAGCAATAGAAGCATGATAAGGCTAAAAGTGAGGTCAAACAGGCGTTTAAAGACGTTGCTGAAGCGGCGTGGCAAGAAAGCATCTGAAAAAATAATATTGCTAGGGTGGAGCTGCTGAATGTTTACCGCATTAGAAATACGTTCGCAGAACTCAACCAAGTTGGATACTTTTACACCGTTTGACTTGCAGACCATTAAATCTTCTACGGGCAGAGACTGGCGGCGATCATCCATCGCTTCAACGATTTCTGTTATTTTGTACTGCGCAACAATGTCAGAGAGCTCAGTGCCTTCGCCAAGTTGTATAACCGGCGCATTGCTCACTAAGGGGTCTTGGTCGTCGTAAGAAAGGTAGCCGCACAGAGCAAATTCATGTGCGTGCTTGTCATTAGCAAACATGTTTCGCGCGCGTTCACCTGCACCTAGCACCAAAATACGTCTCTTTAGTGAGCTATTGTTACGACTAAATAGCTTAAGTAGGCCAAAGCGAACCAGGCATAAGCAAATACAAGCTAAGCCGCCTGCTATAGTAATTGATGCAATAGAGATGTTTTCAAAAGGGAATACTTGCAGGAAAATAGCCATGCAGATAACAGCAAAAAAACAGCTAAAAACAAAGCGTTGTATGGTGCCCGAAAAGCCTTGGGGGGCACTAGTCGACTGATATAAGCCAAGTGACAACATAGCTGCAAATATAAAACCGCTCAGTATAAGAGAGGCAGGAAGCCATTTTGTGCTGTCAGCTGAAATAACGCCTACGCCGGTGGCTAGCATTAGGACAGCAGCTTCACAAATTGCTAATAGCAATAACGTGATGCTCAGGTGGTGATTAAATAGTTTTACAGTCACTTGGTCTTTTCCTTCATTTAGGAGCTCTCTTTAGTGGAGCTTTCTAGAATTTAAATTTTGTATATATATTAATGCAAAGCTTGTGCCAAAACCCCAAGCCATTGATTTGCATAGAAAAAAATGAATTTTACGCCTTATTTCTTTTTAAAACTGTGTGCTTGACGACAAAACTGTTTAAGATTTCAACGCATAGACGAGATTTATACAATATTTGAGATTTGCCCTGTCTTTATTGCAGGCGTTCAATTGAGAATAGGGCTAAATTGCGCAAGGCATCTTTATAAGCGTTTTCTGGTAGTAGATTAATTGCTGCGCAGGCTTTGTCTACTTCTTGCTTGGCTGCGTTCATTGTATACTTTATGGCGCCACATTCCTTAACAATTTGAATAATATCTTCGGCGTGCTCTTTTTCGCCATTCACAATGGCTTGTCTTACTTGTTCTGCTTGAGGCTTCGGTGCGTTCTTTAGCGCATAAATAAGTGGCAAGGTTGGTTTGCCTTCAGCCAGATCATCGCCAATGTTCTTACCTAAGGTATCTGCATCAGATGTATAGTCCAGCACGTCATCAACCAGTTGAAAAGCCGTGCCTAAGTGCATGCCATAGGCCGCCATAGCCGTTTCAGTAGCCTTATCTTGCTTGGCGAGTATTGCGCCAATTAAAGTAGCCGCTTCAAAAAGCTTAGCTGTTTTGCTCAAGATAACGCGTAAATAGTCTTCTTCATCAATATCCGTGTTATGGATATTGAGTAATTGCATGACTTCGCCTTCAGCAATCACATTGGTTGTATTCGCAAATATACCCATAATGCGCATATTTTCAATTTCAACCATCATCTCAAAAGCGCGCGAGTATAAAAAATCACCTACAAGTACGCTGGCCTCATTGCCAAATAAGGCATTTGCGGTTTCTTTGCCACGGCGAAGCTCTGAAGCATCAACAACGTCGTCGTGCAGTAGGGTTGCTGTGTGAATAAACTCAATAATAGCGGCGCTTTGAATGTGTTGCTCGCCTTGGTAACCGCAGGCTTTTGCGGCTAAAAGTGCCAAAACAGGCCGCAAACGCTTGCCACCGCTGTTAATAATGTACCTACTTAATTCATTGATTAATACAATATCCGATTGCAAGCGTTCCTGTATGCACTGGTCAACAGCGTCAAAGTCATCCTGAATTAAGTCGAGAACATTGTTTATATTTATCATTATATTAGGCGCTTATGGGCTCAGCCGGTATTTTTAGGCAGCCGATGCTAGGACCAAGCCGCGGCGCTGTCAAGTAATAAACATAAAAAGCGCATTTATTCGTTGTAAAACACTATAAATACATTGACCTCATGGTGGGAAAAATATAAAATTTGCGCCCTTTTTCTATGTGTCTGAGTGGATTGGCTGATTAGAGCAGCTTTTGGGCATAGAATTATTTAAATATTTAGTGAGATAAACATGTACGCAATTATTAAAACAGGCGGCAAGCAATACAAAGTCTCTCAGGGGTCAACACTCCGTATAGAGCGCTTGCACGCAGCAGAAGGCGACACAGTTGATTTCGATCAAGTTCTAATGATCGTTGACGGTGATAATATCAATGTAGGCACACCTTTTATTGAAGGAACCGTCGTAAGCGCAGATATTAAAGCGCATGGCCGTGCTAAGAAAGTTGAAATTATCAAATTTAAGCGTCGTAAGCACCATCGTAAGCAGATGGGTCATCGTCAAGATTACACAGAAGTTGAAATCACCGCTATTGGTGGTAAAGCGGCAGCAAAACCAAAGCCTGCAGCTAAAAAGAAAGTGGCTAAAAAAGCAGCTGAGCCAAAAGCCGCTGCACCTAAGCCGGCTGCTTCAGCTGAAAAATTCCTTTCAGGTCCACAAGGCGAAGCCGACGACTTGAAGAAAATCAGCGGTGTAGGCCCTGTATTAGAAGGCAAATTAAACGATCTTGGTATTTACCACTTCTGGCAAGTCGCTGCATTTACAGCAGATGACATCGCTATGGTTGATGACAAGTTAAATTTCAAAGGCCGCATCGAACGTGATGATTGGCTAACTCAAGCAAAGCAATTTGCAGAAGAAGTTAAGTAGAGGACATAGAAAATGGCACATAAGAAAGCTGGTGGTAGTACCCGTAACGGTCGCGATTCCGTCTCCAAACGCCTTGGTGTTAAGCGTTTTGGTGGTCAAGTAGTAAAAGCGGGCAGTATTATTGTTCGTCAACGTGGTACAAAATTTCACGCGGGTGACAATGTAGGTTGTGGTAAAGACCACACACTATTTGCTAAAGCAGACGGCAAAGTGGAGTTCCAAGTTAAAGGCCCGCTGAAGCGTAAATTTGTTAGCATAGTTGCTGCTTAGTTTAATCAGTATCCGTAATATGATCAGTAACTAGGCTTTAATATAAGTCTGGTGATCAATCAAAACCCCATCAGACTACTGATGGGGTTTTTTGTATGTATGAAAAAGTATGGCGGCGCATTACCGTGCTGCCCAAAAAAGAAAAGTTATGAAATTTATAGATGAAGCCATAATAAAAGTCGCAGCAGGTAACGGTGGTAACGGTTGCCTCAGCTTTAGGCGTGAAAAATACATCCCTTTTGGTGGCCCTGACGGCGGCGATGGTGGTGACGGTGGTAGTGTTTATCTAGTGGCAGCAGACAACATTAATACCTTATCTGATTTTCGTCATGTGCGCTCCTATCAGGCAAAAAATGGTGCGGCAGGCAAAGGCAAAAATTGCATTGGCCCGGGTGGCGATGACTTATATGTGCCTGTTGCGCGCGGTACACTGGTTTATGATCATGACACCGATGAATTGATTGGTGACTTGACCGAAGAAGGGCAAACTCTGTGTGTTGCTAAAGGTGGTTTTCATGGTTTGGGTAATGCGCGTTTTAAAAGCTCAACAAATCGTGCGCCAAGGCAAACAACAAAAGGTACATTGGGTGATGTACGGGCTTTGCGCTTAGAATTAAAAGTGTTGGCGGATGTGGGTTTGCTGGGTTACCCCAATGCAGGTAAGTCTACATTAATCCGATCTATGTCGGCGGCTAAGCCTAAAGTGGCTAATTATCCATTTACAACGCTGTATCCAAACTTGGGTGTGGTGAGTATTGAGCAATACCGTTCGTTTGTTATGGCAGATATACCGGGTTTGATTGAAGGCGCTGCTGATGGCGCGGGCTTAGGTATACAGTTTCTAAAGCATTTAGCGCGTACTCGCTTACTGTTACACATAGTCGATGTTGCACCCTTTGATGAAACCGATCCGGCAGAGCAAGCTGCAAAAATCTTGCAAGAGCTGCATAAATACTCCGATAACTTGGGCGATAAACCGCGTTGGTTGGTGTTTAATAAAGTTGAATTGCTTGATGAAGAGCAGTTGGCTGATATTGAAAAAGCCGTTGTAGCGGCAATTAACTACGAAGGGCCTATATTTAAGATATCGGCTTTAAATAAAATAGGCACGAAAGAACTTAGTTATAAAATAATGGAGCACGTTGAGGCACAAGAAACTGCGCAATAAGAGGGCAGCATAACGTAACATGGGTAATATGACGCAAGAAAATAGACAGCAGACATTGAAAAACATTCGCCGTGTCGTGGTGAAAATTGGCAGCGCACTTATCACGCGCAATGGCCGAGGTGTTGATGATGCGGTTATTGCTCCATGGGTGCAGCAAATTGCCAGGTTGCGAGAGTCTGGTGTAGAAGTCTTGTTGGTGTCGTCTGGTGCAGTGGCTGAAGGTATGGCTAGCCTAGGTTGGCAACAGCGGCCACATGCTATACATGATTTACAAGCAGCGGCGGCGCTCGGGCAAATGGCCTTGGTGCAACGTTATCAAAAAGCATTTAACCAGTACCAAATTAAAACTGCACAGGTCTTGCTAACGCATGCAGACTTATCTAATCGACAACGCTATTTAAATGCCCGTAGCACGCTTAAATCTTTATTGCAGTACAAAGTCTTGCCTGTTGTGAACGAGAACGATGCGGTGGCTACAGACGAAATACGCTTTGGTGACAATGACAGCCTGGCGGCCATGGTAGCCAATCTAATAGAAGCCGACTTATTGTTGATACTGACCGACCAGAACGGATTGTTTGATAAAGATCCACGTAGCAACAGCGATGCAAGCTTAGTTGAACATGCAACAGCCGATGATCCCGCACTTGAGCAAATGGCAACAGGTGGTAAAGGTGCTTTAGGTAGTGGTGGTATGTTAACGAAAGTGCTTGCCGCTAAAATGGCTGCGCGTTCAGGTACGCATACAGTCATAGCGGGTGGTGCGAATGATAATAGTATTTTACAGGCAGTTGCAGGAGAACAGGTCGGGACATTGCTCACCGCTCAGCAAGAAGCTTATGCAGCACGCAAACAATGGTTGGCCGGACAGCTAAAAGTTGCGGGTGCCTTGGTTTTGGATGCTGGCGCAGTAAAAGTCTTAAAGCAATCCGGCAAAAGTTTATTGCCAGTGGGTGTTATTGACGTGCGCGGCGAATTTACACGTGGTGACTTGGTTGAGTGTGTCGATGAAAACAACCAGGCAATAGCGCGAGGTCTTGTGAACTATAGCGCGGCTGAAAGCCATAAAATTAAACAACAAGCTAGTAGCGAAATAGCTGGCTTGCTAGGGTATATCGATGCAGAGGAACTGATACATCGAGATAATTTGGTATTGGTTAGCGCCTAGGTATATGCTTTTCATATCCCTAAAGAAACATTGCTTAAGCTAATGGCATCTATTTCACCTAAAGTGTTGGCTCTCGTGGGTTTGGCTTGTACTAACCTTTTTTGGGCAAGCAACGCGGTTATCGCGCGTTTTGCCGTGACGGATATTCCACCTTTTACTTTGGCATCTATACGCTGGTTTTTAGCCTGCCTGTTTTTACTACCTTTTGCGTGGCCGCACCTGCGCGGTCAAGCTGCTTATATCAAACAGCAAATATGGGTGATAGCCTTACTAGGCTTGCTGGGAATAGCAACCTATAACACAGTATTGTATTTGGCTGCGCATGCCACAACGGCCATTAATATCACCTTAGTGAGTTCGAGCCTGCCACTGATCACCTTATTAATGAGAGTTTTGATATTAAAAGTGCGGCCAACAGTGTGGCAGATGCTAGGTATTGCTGTTTCCCTGTTGGGTGTATTGATTGTTATTGCGCGCGCCGACCTAGCCGTTTTACAAGCCTTATCGTTTAGTGGGGGCGATATACTTATTTTATTGATTGCCTGTGTTTGGGCGGTTTATTCGGTTATTTTGCGTAAATACCCGCTTAAGTTGCATGCTATTGCTGTACTAACTTTGCTTATTATCGCTGGTTTGCCAATGCTAATAGCCTTAATGCTGCTGGAGTGGTACTTATTGCCTCCGCTGGATTTGGGGTTAGAGGCTGCAGGCGTTTTTGTTTACGTGGCTATCTTTCCGTCCATTTTGTCCTACCTGTTCTGGGGTTATGGCGTAAAAGTGCTAGGGCCCAATATTGCGGCTTTATCCTGTTACTTAATGCCTTTGTTTGCCGCCTTGCTGGCCGTGCCCTTGCTGGGTGAGAGTTTGTATCATTACCACTTTATAGGCGGTGCACTGATTTTGTTGGGTTTATATTTGGGCAGCGTCTTTAAGCAAAGCCGTCATCAGGCCTAGTCGCCTGCCAGCTTGCGGCCATAAAATGCAGGCATAAAAAAACGGCTTACATTTCTGTAAGCCGTTCTTAGTAAAACAGTTTTTTTGCTATTAAGCGGCTTTAACGCGAGCGTTTAAGCGGCTTTTTGTGCGTGCAGCTGTATTCTTTTTCACTAGGTTTTTATTCACCATAGAATCAATAATAGGCTGTGCAGATTTGAATGCTTCTTCAGCAGCTTTCTTATCGCCGTCTTTTAGTGCACCCAGTACAGCTTTAATAGCAGTACGCATACGAGAGCGCAAAGAGTTATTGTGCGCACGGTTCTTTTCAGATTGTTTAGCACGTTTACGTGCTTGAGCTGTATTAGCCACATTTACTCCTAAGTTGCACCACTTTTCGCAGCGCATTGAAAAATTTGGACGCGAATTATCCCAGCAAGGCTATAGCCTGTCAATAAGAAATATGCCTTAGCGGGTGCCAAATACCACGATTGTTTTGCCTTTGGCGGTAATTAAGCCATTATTCTCGAGTTCTTTAAGTACTCGGCCAGCCATTTCACGTGAACAGCCCACAATTTTAGCAATTTCCTGGCGAGTAATGCGTAATTGCATGCCGTCAGGGTGGGTAATCGAGTCAGGCTCTTTCGCTAGTTCAATTAAGGTGCGAGCAACCCGGCCAGTTACATCCACAAAGGCTAAATCACGAACCTTATCGTTTGTTTTGCGTAAGCGGTCGCCCATCTGAGCCGATAGCTTCCACAAAATTTCAGGGTCTTCTTTGCAAAGGGATCTGAAGTTAGCATAATTAATTTCAGCAATTTCAGACTCAGAACGCGCTACAACTAGGGCGCTGCGCACGGTTTCATCGAATAAACCTAATTCACCGAAAAAGTCGCCTTTATTTAAATAAGCCAGTACAATCTCGCGGCCGTCATCCTCTTCGATCATGACGGATACAGAACCTTCTATAATATAGAATAGCGTTTCGGGTTGGTCGCCATCGTGAATAATGGTCGCCGACTTTGAATAGTGTTTACGATGCGTATGGCTAAGAAAATTAGCTAACCAAGGCTCAACTTGAAGTGCGGTTTTGGTAATGATCGACATCGGCAAACGTTCCTAAAATTAAAGTTTCTATTGCGTAGTGTAAATTAATTAGCGGAGTAAGCAAGATGAAAGCACGAATTAAATGGTTAGATCACATGACTTTTGTAGGAGAATCGTCTAGTGGGCACTCTGTCGTCATGGATGGCCCGCCAGATGCGGGTGGTCGCAACCTAGGAATTCGTCCTATGGAAATGCTTTTACTCGGTTTAGGTGGCTGTACTGCTTTTGATGTGGTGATGATATTAAAAAAATCTCGTCAGCCAGTAGAAGATTGCATTGTTGATATTGATGCCGAACGTGCTGAAGGTATTCCCAGTGTGTTTACTAAGATTCACCTGCATTATCGCGTAATGGGTGCTGGCTTAAGTGAGAAGCAAGTCGCCAAAGCCGTAAAGCTTTCAGCAGAAAAGTACTGTTCAGCGTCAAAAATGCTAGAAGATGGTGGCGTTGAGATTACTCACGATTTCGTAATAGAAGGCCAAGACAGCGAATAAGCTTAAATACGGTAGCTAATATACGTCATCACTTTAGCGACCTGTCGCATAGCGAACTTAATAGCTTGGGGTAAATTTTTTGCGCCGGCCTGCCGGGCTTTTTCCGCATGTTCAGCTTCATCATCACGCATTTTGCGCAAAATAGCGCGGCTCCGCTCATCATTGTTTGGTAAGCGGCTTAAGTGGCCATCTAAATGTTCCGATACCTGAACCTCGGTTTCCTCTACAAACCCTAAGCTCCACCGGTCTCCTGCTAGGCCAGCGGCGGCACCAATAGAAAAAGAACCGGCATACCAAAGTGGGGCTAAATAACTCGGTTTATCGTGTAATTCGTTTAAGCGACTTTCGCACCAGGCTAAGTGGTCTTCTTCTTCCTTGCCCGCTGCAAGCAAATGTTCGCGTTGGACTGAGGTTTTGGCTACAAAGGCTTGTCCACGGTACAAGGCTTGGGCTGCAATTTCCCCGGCATGATTGACCCGCATCAAGTCTGCTGCTGTTTTTTGTTCGTCCGCAGACAGTTTTTGCTCATGAATACCGTCAGCAGGGTTGCGGCGGTGGGCAATATTGCGCTGATTTATGCTGCGCAAACCATGGTCAAGTTCGCAAATAATATGGTCTAACAGAGAAAATTGGCGATTTCGCATAAAATCCAGTATAAAAATGGATTATTCAGTTGTACCAACTGCCAACATTGAGTATAGTTAGCGCCCTTTTTTTAGGCCTTTCTGTGGCCAGCTACCCGTTAGGCTAACACAGACAGACCAATTCGTGTTGGAAGCACCTGCTACCTTAGCCTCCAACGAATAAAACAATATATTATATAGAATAGTGTTATGAAAACATTTAGTGCAAAACCAGCAGAAGTAAATCGCGAATGGTTCCTAATAGACGCTGAAGGCAAGACATTAGGTCGTCTATCAACAGAAATCGCACGTCGTTTACGTGGCAAACATAAGCCAGAATACACGCCTCACGTTGATACAGGCGACTACATCATTGTTATTAACGCCGAAAAAGTAAAAGTAACGGGCCGTAAAGAAGATGATAAAAAGTACTACAAGCACACAGGCTTCGTAGGTAACTTAAAAGAAATCAATGTACGTGATCTACGCGCTAAAGCGCCAGAGCGTATTATCGAAACAGCTGTAAAAGGCATGTTGCCGAAAAACCCATTAGGTCGTCAAATGTTCCGTAAGCTTAAAGTTTACGCGGGCACAGAGCATCAGCATGTTGCTCAACAACCTAAAGCATTAGAAATTTAATCCGGATATTACTATGGCAGATACACAATATTACGCAACCGGACGTCGCAAATCATCAAGCGCACGTGTTTTCTTAAAAGCCGGTTCAGGCGAAATCAAAATTAATGGTTTACCGCTAGATCAGTACTTCGGTCGTCCAACATCACGCATGGTTGTTCTGCAACCTTTAGAACTCGTTAATATGGACAAGTCTCTAGATGCAAATATCACTGTTCGCGGTGGTGGTGATAGTGGTCAATCAGGCGCTATTCGTCACGGTATTACGCGTGCACTGATGAAGTATGACGAAGAACATCGTCCAGCTCTACGCGCAGCTGGCTTTGTTACTCGTGATGCTCGTGAAGTTGAACGTAAGAAAGTTGGTTTACGTAAAGCACGTCGTGCTACGCAGTTCTCGAAGCGTTAAGAGCGATTCAGATCAGAAAAAAGCCCGCTTATGCGGGCTTTTTTTGTGGCTGGTTTTCGCCATTTGTTCTTTTTCTCTGTCATTCCTGCGTAGGCAGGAATCCATAGGCTCTCCGCTTTAGCTTGTCGGTTCTCGCACCGACAGGCGAGTCACTTTCTTTTACGAAAAAAGAAAGTAACCAAAGAAATTCGCCCAGCACAACTTGCCCTAACGGGTTCCCAATATTTGGGCTTTATTTTAGCGGTTCCAGATAGCACGTCCCTGTGCTAACTGGAACGCTCGGCATCGTGCCTCGCCCCTTCGGGCTTTATCTAAAATAAAGCCCAAATATTGGCAAGTTGTAGGGGAGTAATTAAAAAAAATTCCAAACATCAAGAAGAGTATGGTTAAATTCGATAGTAAGAGATTAATGATATGCCAAAAATA